>JAKITK010000034.1 GCA_021648125.1 Lysobacterales bacterium | reverse complement strand
TCGCTTAGAGCAACAGAAAGCTTAGCATGGCAACAAATACGGTGATTGTTGCCAGCAGGATCGTGTACGCAATACCAATACTGACAAATTTTACGCTGGTCATCAGCCAGCCTTGACGGTAAAAGCGTTTTAGGCCCAGCCAAAAATACACCAACATCCAGATTTTCATAAGCTGGGACGGCCAATCAAATATGGCAAAAAGCCATCCGGATTTAGAGATCCAGCCCTGACTTGCCAATAACGAACCACCGCTTTCGAGCAGAAACATCGCTGTTGCCAGTACAAATAAAAAGCTGTGATTATAGAGTGCAAAAATCAGGTGCTCGGTGTAATAGCGCTTGCTTCGTATGTAGAATCCTTTCAGGATTAGGGCGAAAGCCGGCAGTAAAACAAATACGGTTATTGGTAGTATTTCAAAGATTTTATCGGAGATGATGGTCGGGTCCGCCTCAATCGCCGCGTTTTTGGCGTCTGATTTTGCCAACTCAACATTAATCCAGTCATTCAGCATCTGTGGAACTAAGGGTAGATTGATACTATCAATATCATGACTTCCGGAGTCTGAATTTAGGTCGATCTTAAAGAAACTATCGCCGCCTCTTGCGGTTGGCGGCTCAGTTTCATCCTCGACAGGTGGTTTTGTGGGTGTTCCACTTTCAGTGATTTCCGTGTGGATCCCGCTATGTTTGTGTGGGCTATCAGTCTGTGGCGCCGTGGACACATTTTCATGGGTAACGGTATTGTGACTTTCAAGCCCCCGCTGAATTTCAAAGTTTGTAATGAAACCTGCCAGCAAGAAAAATATAATGCTGGAAAAAAGGTACAACCTGACCGGGGAGGTGTAGCGGAAACGCCGCCCGTGCATATAGTCATCTGCGAGTTTGCCGGGTTGAAACAATAGTGGTTTGAGGGTGCGGGTGAGACGGGAATCAAGATCTAACAAGTCACCCATCATTTCCCGAAGCAATGCGGGGAAAAAGCGGAAAAAGTTTTTATCCGGTTGGCCACAATAGTGACAGTATGGACCCTGTAGTTCAGTGCCGCAGTTTTGGCACTCGCCGGATTGGTTCAGGCGGTTTTCTGCTACGGTTAATTTCTTTTTTAGTTTTTTTGAGACGGGGCTCATAATTTTCGTAATACGACCTCTTTTTAAATAGCCCGAACATTTGTGAAACGCAGTACCAGTTGCAGTACCAACTATTGTATAACAGGTTACAATGCCAGAAAAATAATAACCCAGAAATAATAACTCAAATAAAATATATGTCCCAAACTGGTACACATCGGCCCATTCAGGAAATGCAGCGCACGCTGTTTCTAGCCTTGCCGATTATTATTGGTCAGGTTGCCGGTGTCGGTATGAGCTTTGTGGATACGGTAATGGCAGGGCGCTTAGGTGCGCTGGCATTGGCAGCTCTACCTATTGGTGGTGCTATCTGGATGACCGGGGTGATGTTTGCCATTGGTATTTTACTCGCGCTTACTCCTGCGGTTGCTCAGTTAGATGGGGCGGGCAAACATGAGCGGGTCGGGGCGGTTACCCGGCAGGCAGTTTGGGTAGCGCTTGGCTTGAGCGTTTTGTTGTTTGTGTTTATGCGTTTTGCTGAGCCGCTGGTTTTATGGTTTGGTATTGATGCGGAAATACGCCCGGTTGCACTGGGTTACCTGAACGCTATTTCCTGGGGTATACCCGCTATTTGTTTGCAATTGGTGTTGCGTTATTTTTCAGAAGGCACCGGCCATACCCAACCCACCATGTATATTGGCTTTCTTGGGGTAGCAGCTAATATCCCGCTAAACTACATTTTTATGTATGGCAAACTGGGCATGCCAGAACTTGGCGCTATTGGCTGTGGTTATGCAACTGCCATTGTGCTTTGGCTGCAGCTGTTACTTCTATGGGTTTACACGGCCAAACACCCGCACTTTCGCCGTTTCAAACTGTATACAGGTTTTGAAAAACCCAATTGGCCGGAAATCAAAGAACTTCTACGCGTGGGCATGCCGATTGCAGTGATGATATCGGTCGAAGGCAGTTTATTTGTTGCCGCCGCACTGCTGATTGGCAAGCTTGGTACTATTCCTACAGCAGCACACGGCATAGCGATTAACTTTTCAGCGCTATTGTTTATGATTCCACTGGGGCTGGCAGCCGCCATTACCACCCGTGTAGGTAACGCCATCGGTCGGGGTGACCCCCTATCAGCTCGTTATGTTGGTATAAATGGCTTTGCTCTCGGCTTTGGTTTTCAGGTAATCAGTGCCACGATTATGTTTCTGTTTGCCGAGCAAATCGTCGCAATTTATGGCAATACCAATCCGGAAGTAAGCCAGTTGGCCGCGTCATTAATTCGGCTGGCGGCAATATTCCAGCTTTCCGATGGTGTACAAGTCTGTGCCGCCGGAGGTCTACGCGGTTTGAAGGATACAAAAATCCCAATGATCTATACCGTCATCGCCTACTGGGCAGTGGGTATGACCCTGGCCTATTACCTGACATTTACTCAACAAATGGGACCGGCGGGAATGTGGATAGGCATGATTGCCGGACTCTCAGTTGCCGCGGTTCTGTTAGGTGTGCGTTTTTGGCGCAGTGCCAGCCGCTTGATAGCTGAGAGCAGGTAATAACTTAGCGTTGTAAACGTTCGCGCAGTTGATTGAATTCTTCCTGTAAATTTCCCAGTGCGGATTCTTGCGGTCGTGATGCTAAGTCTGCTTTATAGCGTTTCTTAAAAAATATACTCGCGAGGATATAGCTTACTGCTGCGAATTTTGCGAAGAAGTACAAAACCAGCATACATACAGCCCGCAGAGCCCATACATTCCAGTCAAATCGCCGCGCCAGGCCGGCGCAAACGCCGGCCACATAACCCTCATCGGGTAGGCGATAGAGATTATTCAAGTCTTTTAAGTCCATCAGGCGCTTTTAGCCTCTGCTGCTGTCGGATGCAGGCGATTATTCAGCGCTTCAAGCTCGGCCTCTACGGCTAAATTATCAGCATTGGTATGGCGGCTGGGATGCGCGCTTTCAAAATAACGCTGAGCTTCATCTTCAGCTTGTACCCGGGCCTCAAGGTTATCGACCTGCTGTTGTAGCTGTTCAAAACGGTTGAGGGTGTTGCGCATGCGCTGCTGGCCGCGGGTTAATGATGCAGTTTTGCTATCCAGCTTAGCCGGGTGGTTTTTGGTATGCCAGTGTTTGCGTAATTCTAATGCCGACTGGTAGCTGTTTTGCAATGTGTTGATATCTGTTTCAATGCTGCTGATGCGTTCGCGCAAGCTGTCCAGTTGGCGTTGTTGTTCCTGCAACTGTTTTTGTTGCATGGATTTCTCAGCCAGTGCCTTGCGGGCAGCAGTTTCATTTTCTGCCAGCACCTGTTTTTCAGCTTCATTCTGGTGTGACTTTATACTTGTCCCAAGGCGGGTTTGTGCAGCTTCCAGCACTTTAACTTCCGCCAGCATTTCAGCCAGTGCCTGACGGGCTTCATGACGCGCATCTTCCATTTCCCGAATTAATGCTTTGAGTAATTTTTGCGGGTCTTCGGCTTTTTCCAATAGTGAATTTACATTGGCAGTAATAATATAGCGTAATCTTGAAAATGCACTCATTTTGTATCTCCGGTTTGAATTGATTCATATACCTTTATGCATTTTCTATGCCATATGTAATATACATTATAAAACAATAGCTTATAAAAATAAATTCGTACCTGAGAAAGAAAAAATGGCGAATTTGACGAGTTTCTAACACTATACGGATAACGGCATGACAAATGGCGCATTGTCGAAACCAGCCAAGTTGCTTAAAATAAGTCAATTATTTAATTTAGTTAGTGGAGAGAAAAATGTCAACGGGTGAAACTTCATTTTTAGGGCGTGCCTGGAGAGGCTTTTGGCGGAGTCTAGATATGTTCAGGAAGATCATCCTGAACCTAGTGTTTTTCTTAATTTTCTTTATCATAATGATAGCTATTTTCTCTGGTACCGAAAGCTTTAAAATCGCCAGCGATAGCACCCTGGTGATTAACCCTAAAGGGGTTGTGGTGGAAGCTTTCTCCGGTCAACCAGCACAACGGTTGATTGATGAAGCAATGGAGCGGGAAGACCCAGAAACCAGACTTAGAGATCTTGTGGGTGCTATAAACAAAGCGGCTGGAGACTCCCGAATCAGCAGTTTGTTATTAATTCCAGATGGCATGCGCGGTATTGGTTTGGCATCTTTACATGAATTAGAAAATGCTATTATTCAATTTAAGACCAGTGGTAAACCCGTGATTACCTATGCGGAAAATTTATCCCAGCATCAATATTATTTTGCTGCCCAAGCTGATGAGGTTTGGTTGAGTCCTACCGGTTCTGTATTGATTGATGGCTACGCCAGTTATCGAAATTTCTATAAGGAAGCGCTGGATAAGCTGTCTGTGCAGATCAATCTGTTCCGGGTTGGTACTTATAAATCGGCAATGGAACCGTATATTCGTAATGATATGTCCCCAGAAGCCAAAGAAGCTGGACGCTATTGGCTGAACTCTTTGTGGGAACAATACTTGGACGGTATCTCGGTGGTGCGTGATATTAGCGCTGAGAAGATTGAGGCTGATATCAATAACTTTGCACAAATATTACAAGCTGCAAATGGTGATATGGCACAAGCTGCAGTAGATATGAATTTGGTAGACCGTTTACTCTCCCGTCCGGAGTTTCGCGCGGAAATGATTTCGCGCGGCAAAAAGGGCAGCGGTGACAGCTTCCGGCAAGTAAATTTCAAAGATTACCTGGCGGCGTTTAAGTTAAGCAACATACCCAAGCCAGCCAGTGATATTACCCGGGTGGCAGTTATCGTTGCCGAAGGTGAAATTGTCGACGGTAAAAAACCTGCCGGTCTTATTTCCTCTGAAGTGATGGCGCAACAGATTCGCAAAGTCGCGGCGGATAAAAACCTGGACGCATTGGTTATCAGGGTGAATTCACCGGGTGGTAGTGCCTATGCATCAGAAATTATTCGGCGTGAAATACAGGTGGTCCGTGACCGCGGCAAGCCGGTGGTTATTTCCATGGGTGATGTTGCCGCATCAGGGGGTTACTGGATAGCAACAACGGCCGATAAGATCATTGCCGATCCAGCAACGATTACCGGCTCGATCGGGATTTTTGGAATGATTCCTACTTTCCCCGATACTTTGGCACGTATGGGCATCTACACCGATGGTTTCGGTACTACATCATTGGCGGGCGGGCTGCGGCTTGATCGTGAATTAAATCCAAAAGTTGCTGAGATATTTCAACGCGCAACTGAGCGCGGTTATGATGATTTTTTACAACGGGTTGCCACGGCAAGAAATATGACGGTTGAGGAAGTCAACGAAGTCGCACAAGGTAGGGTTTGGACTGGTGAGCAAGCGCTGGAACGCGGATTAATCGATCAATTAGGCGGCTTAAGTACTGCTATTGGCACTGCAGCTGCACTAGTAGATGCGGATAGCACCAGTCTTGAGATTGACTATCAGGAACCAAAACTAAGTCCATTCGAAGAGTTTTTACTTGGAATGACAAGCCAGGCTATCGCTTACTTACCTGCCGAGCTATTTGTTACTTCTGATTTTTTGCAGCGCCCACTGGTACGCGACTTTTTTGCACGACTTGAGTTTTTAGCCAACTCTGAACCCGGCTTCGCAACCTATGCCCGTTGCCTTATGTGTGAGGTTGAATAAAACACACTGGAACACACCAGGGACGGTACCCTCAGGTACCGTCCCCTCTTTCCTCTCGTATTGGACAAGGGTAATGCTTGACGAGTAGTACCACTATGGTACCATAATGAAATGCCGCCCAAAATTAGAGAATTAATTAGTCAGCTAGAGTCTGCGGGTTTCACTAACCATGGGGGTAAAGGCAGCTATCGGAAATTCAGACACAAGAATGGTGTAAACATTGTCATCAGCGGAAAAGCTGGTGCTGATGCCAAGCATTACCAAGTTCGTGAAGTTAATAGTGCACTTAAAAAGGTGACAAAAAATGCGTAATCGAGATCGATTCTTGAAGATTGTCGAGTGGTCGGATGAAGACCAATGCTACATTGGAAGAGTTCCGGGGTTATCTCTTGGTGGTGTTCACGGGGATAAGGAGGAGCTTGTATATTCCGAGCTTTGTGAGGTAGTAGACGCATGGATTCAGCTTTACGAGAAAGAAGGGCTCACTTTGCCAGAAGGAACGAGTGGCAAGCATTATTCGGGCAAATTTAACCTTCGCGTGGGTGAAGAACTTCATGAGCGATTAAATATTGAATCCCTTAAAAGTGGTGAAAGTCTTAATTCATACTGTGTAAAAACATTACGCCATCAGGTCGGCTTATAACAGCATTTACTGTGACCGCTTGCTGCGGTTAATTAGTTAAACCTTGTTTTTTTCAAATATCCCCATAAATTCCTTTGTATGGTTCATTATTCCACTGGCTATTCCTGATATTCTCTATAAGAATAGTATTGTCGATAATGTGAACGAGGAATTGAAATGAAACTGGGTGAAAAAATAAAGCTGTTGCGAACCGAAAAGTCACTGACCCAGCCGGAACTGGCAGACAAGGCCGGGATCGAGCAATCGTATTTATCCAAATTGGAAAATGATAAAGCGGTGCCTTCATTCGATATCATCAATCGCATATCAATGGCGCTTGGCTTAAGCGGAATGGGTTTGATTGATAGTTTGAGCCAATCTTATGTAGAAGATCATTTAGCCCATATTCCAGAAGTAGCGGCAGAGTACGCGCTGATTAAACAAAAACGCGAAACCACAATGAAAAAACGCTTTATTGCAGCCTCAATGGCAGTTGTTATTGGAATTGGGGTGTTTCTGGTTGGTTTTGAAGATTTGCTTTTTCCTGAAACTGGCTTCTACTATGATTCCTACGGCGTAGTTAAGGCGGGCGAACCTATTGATCAGTTTAGTGATAATTATATTATTAGAATAGGTGAAAGAGGTGATGATGCCAGAGACAGAATGAGTGCGAATAAAGCGCGTTATGATCGTGATGAAGTTATCAGGTTTGACCGGCTGGATCGATTTGTTGTTGATGTTGAAGGTGGGCGGCGGTTGTATGAGATTCGCAGAAAAGAATTTTATAACAAAGGCGAAAGCAATGATGAGCCCGCAGTATTTAATAAAATAGAAAATAACATTATTTCGATTTTGGGGCTAATGCTAATTTCGGCGGGTTTATTCGCCTTTCTATTCAATATCAGGTTCAAACCGCATAAATAATTGTGTGTTTACCATGCAAGCGCTGCGTTCGTTGTGCTTAACGCACCATCAGTTTCCGCCCGCTTCGGAATATATGTGCTACTAACAGGGCAAGGCTGCCTCTTGTTATGGTTTTTCATATATGCTAATGTGTATAATCTAAATAAATATACACATTGAGGCTATGAGAACAAACATTGTAATAGATGATGATTTAATGGCTAATGCACTTAAAGCTACGGGATTAAAAACAAAAAAAGATGTTGTAGAGCAAGGGCTAAAATTAATAATACTTAGGCAAAACCAACAGGTAATACGCGGGTTGCGTGGAAAAATTAAATGGCAAGGAAATTTGGATGAAATGAGAACTGATTAATGATAATAGTTGATACTAGCGTTTGGATTGACTATTTCAACGGTAGTGAAAACTCACTAACTCATGCTCTGGACAAAGCTCTGATTGATGGCTCAGTTGCTATCGGCGACCTAATTCTTTTGGAAATTCTACAAGGTATTAAAACAGAGCGAGACTACAAGCAAACAAAGATTGCCCTGGCAACTTTAGAGCAATATGAAATGTTTGGTAATACTATGGTATTGAAATGCGCAGAGAACTTTCGTTTTCTTCGCAAAAAGGGAATCACTATAAGAAAAACAAATGATGTAATAATCGCTACATTTTGTATTGAAAATAAACTACCCCTGCTCTTTAGTGATCGTGATTTTATACCATTTGTTGAACACCTTGGATTAATAGAGGTGACCTATAGCTAGTAGGAAAAAATTGCAGATTCTACAGTGCCGACTTCTTCAGCAATACATAAGTTTTCTATGGCTTAATTAATAGCTAAAAACAACAAGGTACTGTAAGTTACACGCCCTCCAGAGACCTTTTGCAGGTCCATAGCATTCAAAAAGAATTTTACTGATCTGGGCTTATTCCAGCCCATACTTAAAGCTATAGCCGATGAAGACTGTGGGTTATTCCAATACCGGGTTAAGAATACGCCCAGCACCTCATTTTTTACCAACGCTTTAGCAGAATCTTTTGAGTTGACTAGACTTGCACTTGACAGGCAGGGGGGCACGGCTAATTTACGCTAAGCTGGAACACTAGGAAATAAACCATTTTAGCTTTCGGCTCAAGCTATAAAAATCAATGACTTAGAGCGAGAACGAATTAGCCGTGGGCAGGGGGGGGGGGGGGTAGTTTATTATTAAATGCCTTTAATTCATAAAAAAGAAGAGAAAGTGCATGAATAAATTTAAGCTTCTATCCACCACAGCGGTGTTTGTTCTTATGTTATTATCAACGGGAGCTGTTTTTGCTGATGGTGATGAAGAGCCTGCTGTAGAGCTTCCACGGATGGTGGTTAATGGCCAACTCTTACCTCCTATGAGTTGGGAGGATTTGCAGTTGTTTATAGCGAGGTTACAGATCGGGGACAATGTGATCGATGTTCGCGGATCTGGGAGTGGTTCAGAAGATGAAGAAGATACCGTTAAGGGCTGTTCAACTTCTGACAATATTGGTCGTGAACTCGCTGGTAGTAAAGCTGCAAGTGCCGCATATGGTAAGTGCCTTACAGATGCTGGTCGCAGTCTGCTTAAACTTCCTCTCTGTGGTCTCAAATTTGCAGCAGGCAAACCATTTGTGCATACATGGCCTGATGGATCTATAAGCACATTTGAGATAACGACAATATTAGTTAAGACGAGCTCTGTCATTGAGGTAAGTTGTGATGGATAATGAAAATTAACAGGTTTATAGTAGGCATCGTTATCATTTTTGGCATGGTTTTTAGCTACTTTAATTTCTACAGCGAAAAAGGTGATATTGCAGGTGCACAAGTTGAAATGGGTATCTCACCTAAGAATCCCGCTGTCGTAGGTACAGGAGTCGCAACTACTACAAATGTGACTACAACCGATGATACCTCGAATAATCAGATAAAAGATCCTGTAAATAAGAGTTACTCACTGGATTCTTATATTACGCACTTTGGTAATTGTTCTGAACCCGTTAACCACGATATGGAAGGTAAAAGTCAGCAGCAGCTAAGTGCAGCTTTGATTTTTCAGAACAAGTGCGATGCTTGGCTGTTAGATTCTGACCCGCATAAGTATGCAGAAATAAAACTTGACATGGATCGCCTTGGGGGCTTGGCAATTTCACCTTGGGATCGAAACGTTTTTCGTTCTCCCCCAAAAGATGATGAAATGTTGGAGTATTTCAGAAGCCGGCTTAATTCACCCGTACATGCGATATCTACAGTGGCTCTGTGGCAGTTACTTAGGCGAGATGTGGAATTCAGAAGACAATTGTTGGCGACAATAGGCTCTTTTGATCACGATAAATTAAGGCTGCATTCGGGCTTGAATATTGCGACTCTCAGGAGTTGTATGAATTTAGGGGGGTGTGGAAAAGATAGTCTTATGATGTTGAATCTATGTTATTCACAGGAGCTTGCTTGTGGCATAAGCTTTTACGACTGGGCAGCTTCAGGAATGAGCGCTAATGAATTTGATGACTTAATGTTATTGGCCGCAGCAGTAGATGTGATTTTGGAGCAGGGCCTGAGACCGCTTAGGCCCTGAATAAAGAAGTTTGTAATTTGTTCCATTATTACAGTTGTACAATCAGTCAGTTGTAACATAGTGCTTTATCTTTAACGGGGCAACACTGTTATGGTTATTCCTTTTGGGTGAAGTCTAAATAGTTGCTTTTATTGACTGTCATCAATTGATGGTTCTCATAAGCACGGGTAAAGGATTTACTGAATTTTGCTTTACTTTTTGGGTTCCATTTGAATTCATAAGCATGAATAACCCCTGCATAGTCTTCGATAAAATCAATTTCCTGTTGGGCTTGATTGCGCCAGAAATAGTCATTGCTATAAAGTCCATGGTAGGATTTATGTTTCAATCGTTCGACTATCAGAAAATTTTCCCATAAGGCACCAATGTCCTGGCGCAGTGTCACAGGGTTCCAATTTTTGATAACGGCATTGCGGATGCCCACATCATAAAAATAGATTTTGCGGCTCTTTTTCAACTCATTGCGTAAGTTTCTGCTGAATGATGGCAGCCTAAAGATAATAAAGGCTTTTTCCAATAAGCCAATATAACGCAGAACTGTTTCATTATTGAGACCGACAGTTTGTCCCAATTCATGATAAGAAACCTGTTGTCCAATTTGAAATGCAAGTGCTTGCACCAAGGTTTCTAATTTCTGCGGTTTCTTTATGTCTTCCCATGTCAACAAGTCTTTGTACAAATAACTGTCAGAGAGTTGTTTTAAAATATCAATTTCTTCACCAGGATTATTTATGACATCGGGATACCAGCCATAAATCAGGCGGTGTTCTAATAATCGGGATTCTTCTAGCAAGGATCGGTGCTCTATCATTTCTTGCATAGATATTGGCCACATTTTAAACTCCCACTTCCTCCCTGTTAGCGGTTCGTTGATTTTGTTGGATAATTCAAAGGCCGATGATCCTGTGGCTATGACTTTTACCTGGGGCAATTCATCGTGCAATATTTTTAAGGTCAGCCCTATATTTTCTATGCGTTGGGCTTCATCAACAATAAGCCTTTTGTTTTTTCCTATAATTTGTTTGAGGTAGGTGCTTGAGGCGTTGGACAACTGTAACCTCACGTCAGCATCGTCTCCATTGAGTAGTAATGTTTCATCATTGACAAAGTGGTTTTTTAACAGCGTTGTTTTACCCACTTGCCTGGGTCCAAGCAATACAATCACTTTTTTGTCCATTAATTTCTTGGTGATTTGTTTAATAAGGGCTCTTTTAATCATGGTGAATTTATTATTTAAGTAGCAACATATATATAGTATTTGCTATTCTAGCACAATATTATTGTCTTTTTATCTATATTAAAAAGGGCTTTATAGGAGTCTTTCGGAAGAATTTAATCATGATATATCACTGCTAATGGAATGGTCCATATATGGGAGATGCATTCCCAAGCATTGCTGAGGAAAGTCTCGGGGACAAAGACACAACTACAGGTTTACCAATTAACTCTGTGCAGCCAAAGCCATTGGTTGCAGGTTTGGGCTATGATTCTGCTAATGGCCGTTGGGGTACAGAGTTGATTGTGACTCTAAGCGGTAGAAAAACAGACATAGACGATTCTGCACTGCAACCACGAGACCCACAAGCCCCTGCTGTTCAAGCATTTAATGTGCCTATTTTCTTGCTCAGGCTCAATTGACTTGTTGGCATCTGTTTTGATCCAGATGACCCTACAGTTTTTATCTGTACTGTTGTTGGATTTAGCACCTGAACCCTCGCTGGCTTTCTGCGGTTTAGAGGTTTCTATCTGGGGGTTGGGGCTGCTGAAGGTGACTTAAGTGACTGGAGTATAACAGTCAATTGCGAAGTTCCGCCGATTCTCCCAGAAATAAGCATTGAGGAGGGTTTTATTAAACTACACACTACAAATGGTAGTATTCCTCTGGATTACTATTGCTCATCTCCCGAAGCTTACGGGCGCATGGTATTTGATGAAACAACTGACGCACTTTATATTTGTGGCACTACTGGCTGGGTTATTAAATAGTTTTTACTCCTCCGGGTAGTGACTTCACAGCGGCCAGCGCCACCACCAGGCTCAGTAATATAATAACGGTGGCTATAATAATCACCCGTTGATAGTTATCTGTGCCTAAAAGGATACCGGTGACCACAGGCCCTGATGCAAGCCCAAGTTTTGAGGCCATTCCACTCATGGCTGCAATTTGACCGTTGGTGTCCAGTTTCGCGCAAATTGAAAACAGATAAGGAATCACAAAGGCCCAGGTAATCCCAACCCCCATATTGGCAAGAATCCAGATAGTGTGGTTACCGCTGTATATGAGTGCCCATGTACCAAGAGCTGTCAGGCTGATGCCAAAAATCAGTGGTTTTGATAGACCGTATCGGGTTGAAAGCCAGATCACCAACACGGCTCCGGCGATCCCAACCCAGGCTGCCCATGCCAGGGTAACGCTAATAAACTCAATGCTAAGACCATAATGCTTTCCCAGGCCGACAATGAAGGCGTAGAGCCCCATATTGGCGGCCTGGAACAGGAAGATAGCTATCAGGGCGAGGATGAGGGGTTTGCTGGCTAGCATTTTCCAGCTTGAGCCAGAAGGTTTTTTGCTTTCAAGATGATCGAAATCTGGTATAAACGGGACCATCAGCAAGGTAGCCAAGCTGAAAAGTATCAGGCTGATATACAGCACGCTGATGCCGAATTGTTCTACCAGTTGCGGTATTAATAACATGCCCAGACCACCAAAACCAAATTGCACCAGCAACAACATGCCGAATGTGCGATCAGGAGCCTTTGTTTTAACAATAGTAGCAAAGCCGATACCCACCAATGCACCGCCGATACAGCCATGAAAAAAACGGATGATAGTTAGTGGTGTTGCTGAAGTTATATTAATCGATATCAGGTCTATAATTATCAGGCCGGAGAGGAACAGTATGGCAATTTTTCGCCACTGGATTTTATGTACGAAAAAGACCACAGCAAAAGCTCCGACGGCGGCACCATAAACATTCGCCGAGCCTATTAATCCGGCTTGCTGGTTACTAAAGTGCAGGGCTTCTTTAAGGCCGTCAACCAGGGCCGGCATGATGTTGACATAGAACAGGCCGGCAGTGGTCAGGAATGCCAGCAATACGCGGGTCACCATGCTATTGGCTTTGGTTTTTGGGAAAGTGAACAATAGATTACTCCTCACAAAGATCAAATTGGCGGCCGAGCTCTTTTACTACCGCCAGCCAGCGATACTGATAGTCATCGGCATAGTTGTAATACATCAGCTCAGGTGAAATTAGGGCTATGGTTATTCCGCCATAGCCAGACATAAAGGGAATCCATCGAGGGTTTTTACAGCCCAAGCTTTTACTGACTTCCAAGGCCCAAAAGCCACTATTGTAAGCTAGTTCGGGGCTGTCGCCGACAAAATTCAAGCTCACTGGATCGCGCTGCAAGGCGTTAGCCAATAGCTTGCGGTCGAGGATCGGTGTGCTGGTTTCTAGCTGGGAAAAAAGAAATTGTGAGATTTTAATGATGTCATCAATGTTATAGGTTAAACCAACACCGGTTAAAGGTTGTTTAACTTTATCGTAAGTGCGCTTTGTTGTGGCCAGCAGGGGTGAAAGCCCCAGGTCTTTCCATAAGTCTGCTGCAAACCAATCGGTATAAATATCCGTTTTTCCCTCAAAGCGCTGGTATAAGCGGTTTAGCATCACACCTGCGAGGTAGGTATCGGAGGTGTGGTAGACAAAGTGTTTGCCGGGCTTGGTTTTGCGCGGAAACATGTTGCAGGCAAGCTCAAGTTTTTCGGCGTGGCTTGTAGCAACAAAAAAATCCACCATCCGCTCGCTGGCTTCATCAGCTTCGGCCTTACGGCTACGGTAGTTACCGCTGCGCATATTCAGTAAATGATTCAAGCTCACTCCCCGCCAAAGCGTATCAGCGCACTCCGGGATAACCCGGGTCACAGCGATATTGCCAACCCCGGGGTATTTTGCTTCCATACGCATCAGTGCGATGCCGGCAAAAATACTTTTCGCAGTTGAATAAGAAGGTAAGGCAAGCTCGTCACAATAAGGCTCAGGACCATAACGGCCGCCACAGTGCAGGCGATAATGTTTTCCATTAATCACTAAGCCGGATGTTATTGCTTGCCGTTGTTTTGTGCCTAGCAGGGTGTTGATATCCAGCTGTGGATAGTCTTTGGTGAGTTCGTTGATGGTAAAGCTCGGAAGCCGGTTTTGCCTTTCTAGTTTGAACTCATTAATCAGCTCGTCTTGCCGGGCGATAGCCTTCGGAGTGAAGGCAACATCCATTTTCGCGACCATGTCGAACTGTAAATATCCGCAGGTTTCAGCCGTAATTTGCAACAATCCCGGCCCGCTTCCTCCGTTCTTCTGAAGCAGAATCAGCAAGTAACCGTTATGTGTGCAGTTAGCGTTTTTTTCCTGCAAGCTAAGCGGTAGAGCGATACGGTAAAACCCCGGGTCGGCTGCATATACCCAGATTTTTCCAGGTCCGACCAACCATTCCCAGTAAGGGTGGTCTCCTGTGATTAGCGAGCGTATTTCAGGAACAATATTATCGCCTGTCTGAACAAAATTAAACGCGATACGAGGTAACTCGGCTATCCGTGCAGATTGTGATTTTGTAGTTTTGAAAGAATCTTTCAGCAACTTGAAATATGTGGGCGTTTTTCCGGTACTAAGCTCCAGCTGTCCAGAGAAAGAGCTGTCGGCTGGCTTCGCTTGTGGCGGGCGGACGAATGCGGAGGTGTTCACCGGGCTGGTAGGGGCTATCGTTTGTTTCAGCCATTCAAAGCTGATTTGATTTTGTGAGTCCTCTGCCTGAAGCGTGCCAGCGAGGCCAAAGAACATTAGCAGGTTGAAGATGACCTGTATGCGGCTAGGCACAATCGATCCCAGCCACTGTCAACTGTTGCCGCAGAGGCTGTAGCTGTTGTGTGTATTGTTTCCAACGGCCTACCGAGCTGGTGTAAACTGGTTGGCGCACCTGGGCGGCACTGGCAGTGGCTGATGGTGATGGCTGTGCGTGGAAATCCATAATCTTTGCCTCCCACCGCAGTTCGCAGAAGTCGACTAGGCGACGTGCTTGCTCTTCAGGCTGGTTCACCAGCGTCGCATATTCGATGTCAAGAAAACCACCACCGGGAAAAGTGTTTCGCCAGTGCTCCATCAATCGATGATAGGCAATGTAGTATTGACCCAGGTCATCAAGGCTGTAGGAAAAGGGGTAGCCCATGCGGAACAGGGTTTTATAAATGGCAAAGCAGCTATCCAGCGGGTGGCGTTTTAGATGAATAATACTGGCATGCGGGAACGCCAGCTTAATTAGTCCCAGATAGAGAAAATTAAGTGGTGTTTTATCGATCAGGCGTTTTCCGTCAACGCCATAGCCCTTGGTAGCATGACTGTAAATTTCGGCAAGTCGGTTAAAATCAGCAGTGGTAGAGCGTTTTATCAGGTCTGTTTTACCGCTATTGGTGCCGATGCAATGCATCAGCGAGAAAGCAAAGCTGTTAACTTCGCCCAGGCTGCCAACCTCGGAATGGCTGGAAAGCATCCGTTCAAGCAGGGTAGTGCCGCTACGGGGTAAACCGAGTATGAAAACAGGCCTTTCTACTGATTTCGAAGCTCGGCTGCTTAGGTCGGTTGAAAAAGTTTTGGCAATTTGCCCCAGAGTCTGGGTATCATTTTCTACCTTATAGCGCATTTGCTTGCGGCGGGCAGCAGCGGCCATTTCAAGGTATTTAAACGCGCGTTGGTATTCGCCGAGGTCTTCGAGCTCCTTTGCCAAGGCGTAACCTAAGGTAATGGTAGCAGCGGGTTTTGAGCGCCAGCGCCGGAGATTATTTTCCAACTCCTTTATGTGATTGTTCCCGGGTGTTTGTTGTTGCAGGGTGCTGCGACTATAGTAGGCGTCAAAATCTTGCGGGTGTTGTTGGATTACACCCTGCAGTAGTTCACCGGCTGCAGCAAAGTCTCCTAGCGCCACCTTGGCAGCAGCCAGGTTATAGCGGTATTGTGGCTCTGTTGGCGCCAGCTTAACGGCTTCCTCCAGGGTTATATCTACTTTATAAAATTGGGCGCAATGCAGGTAGAGTTCTGACAGCTTCGCCAGTTTTTCAGGATTGTTGAGCAGATGTTGATGTAAATGATCGAGGCTCTGGATAGCCTCGCGGATTTCACCGGAATAAATCAGGCACTCGATAAGCCGAACATTGGTGCTGAAGTGCTGTGATTGTAGCTTGTGCACACGCCGGGCACTTGCCAGCATTTTGTCAAATTCAGAGTTTTGTTGATACGCCTGGCTGAGCAGGATACACATGCCAACAAATGTTGGATTCTTCTTGAGAGATTCCCGTGCCAGGGCAATGGCGGCGGGCAGTTGTCGATCTAGGATCAACTGCTTTACCTGTTGCAATGCTGTCGCTTTATTTGAGTGGGGCAAAGGTTGGGCCATATATATAAATTTGGACGGTTCTATCATAACTTCAATTAAAAAAAAGGCACAACGAGTTGTGCCCTTTTGAAAGGTTTTTCGGCAGATTTAAAAGTCAAACGAGACGGTTATGCCAATAGTTCTCGGGGTCGCAATAAACTGTTTGGAACCATTACCAAAATAATTTTGGTCCGGCGATGTTCCCATATACTCTTCTTTGAAGACGCCAGTTACGCCCTTTTCATTGGCCACATTTTTGATCCATAAGGTAGTAGTCCAGTTTTGGATTACAAGACTGGAAGCAAGATCCAACAGCGCAAAACCATTCATGGTTTCAGCAAAACGGACAGAAGAACTAATAGCATTTTCAGTATCTGATTGGGCATAAAGCCCGGCACGATTGGTCCAGTACCAGCCGTTGGCGAATGCCTGGGTATTGGCAATAAAGGCATTGAATGAGTGCTCAGGGGTGCCCGGCAGGCGGGTGCCGTCGCTCGCAACCGGGAACATTTGACCAGGATCGCTGGGTGCGAATACATCATCCGTCAGCTCTGCATTTACATAAGCATAGCCGAGGCCGTACTGCCACTGTGCTTCATCACCGAGAGAGCCGGACAATTCTGCTTCCAACCCCATGCTTCTGGCACCGCCACCGTTTTGAGCGGCAAAAAACCCCCAGTTGGTTGTTGCTGTGTTGATCTGAATGTCTTCCCAGTCCATATAGAAGGCAGCGAAATTATACTGGATACGACCGGCGAGGCCCTTGATGCCAAACTCGTAGTTGGTCACACTGTCAGGCTTATAGAATTGCCAAGCAGGATTTTCAGCAAAAACGCCGCTTATAGGCACTGCATTAGCACCGCCGCGACGATAGCCTTCGGAGATGGTGCCATACAGGAGCTGGTTGTCACCCAGATCCAGAGAGAAATTCGCTTTAAACAGGGTGCCGCTATCGGTATCTTTGAAATAAGCGGTATCTTCGGGTGAAAAGCCTGCGTATAGCCCAACAGCCATAACCGTAGTATTAACAAATTTTGTGTCGTAGTAACGGCCACCGAAGGTCATCCGGAAGGAGTCTGTAAAGTGCCAGGTAAGCTCGCCATATAAGGAAAGGTCGGTATAACTTTGTTTTCGGTTGTAGTTGAAATCTCGGTCGCTGACCACAACCCCGGGGCCGAAAGCATTATCCGCCCAGATTTTAAAACCGCGCAGGTAGCTTTCCTGTGTGGCGTCGAGATCCTGGTCTAGGTAAAACGCGCCGACAATGTAGTCAAACTTTCCGCCGGTATCTGAAACCAGACGCAGTTCCTGGATAAATGCCTCATCAGCATAGCTGCGCCTGGCTTCTGCCATGGGTCGCGGGTAGTTATAGTAAAACCCGGCAAGCCAATTGTTCTGGGCATAGAACCCAGTATTTTCACTGATGCTCTCACCGTTCTGATCATAGCTGGATGTGCTACTGGTGAGGGTCGCAAAGCCGAGGTCGAGGTCCATTTCCAGACTGAGCATATCAACATCACGAGATGAAGGTTCGAGCTGGATGGAACCATTCTGGTAATCTTTATAATCCTCACCCCGGCCGTCTTTACCTACTGTTTGCTGGCGCCGACCACCAATGTCATCGGACTGGGTCTGGTAGAGAACTAGTACGGAGAATGAATCATTGGGCTCAAACAGGAAAGACAGCCGACCATAATCAATATCGACAGTATCGGCATCTTTCACACTCTTGTATTTCGCCGTACCGGCAAGCGGGCCATCGGGAGCAATCGGAATACGGTTTGCATCAAGCTCATAGATATTTACATAGTCGGTAATACCTGAATAATCAATCTTTCCGCCAACAAAGCGTACCGCCATAGTATCTCCGAGGGGAATGTTAAGCATCAGGTCGGCAGCCCAACTGAGGCCGTCGGAACCTTCGGTTGAGCTCAGGTCGGTAGTGACTTTACCGAAAAACTCAGAGATATCCGGTTTGTTGAGAATATACTTAACTGTCCCGCCCAATGAACCAGAACCATAGAGTGTTCCCTGGGGCCCGCGCAATACTTCAACCCGGTCAAGGTCTTTGAGTACAAAGTTTGCATAGACTGGGGTGTCATTTATGTAGGTGGAAACCGTGGGTACCGTGGAAAGAGCATAATCTCCAAATGCAGAACCATCGACATTCAAGCCGCGGATCATGATGGAGTTAATGACCCCAGAGTTTCTCTGGCCGCGGTCGACAACGGTAACCCCCGGAATATATCGCATCAGTTCTGCATTGTCGTTAATCTGCGCGTTGTTGATAAAGTCGCCGGTAACGGCCGAGATGTTATAGGGGATTTCCAAGACGGTCTCTTCCCGGCGGTTAGCGGTGACGGTTACAGTTTCCATTGCCGTGGGTTCCTGCGCCGTTTCTTCGGCCCAGATGTTTGCGCTGGAAAGTAGAGCTATTGAGATTGCGCTGGCGATGCTAGTGCGCTGTAAAACATTGGATATATTAACTTTTTGCGGTTTCATTTTTATGACTCGACCCAGTTATATAAATAGTTGTCTACTGTCTAAGCTACAGTAGCTGTATGTCATCTTGTAGGACCAGTTCTTGTGTGACCATGAGTCCAGTTCGGGATATCCCTGTTCCCCAATCCCCAGATAGAAACACATCGACTGTTGGTACACATCACCTTGCGCCTCTATCTGGGGATTAGGGCTGTTTCAGGAACCCCTGTATTTTGATTTTGGTGTCTCCAGTTCACCCAATTCAGCAAATGCCCCGGGGTTCTTCCTGTCCAGGTATACGGGGTATTCAACCGGGTGATCACGAAAGCTTTTTAATACCTGCCCTAGACCGTGAATGCCGCGTTCGCGCACATTGCGGACATGCTCTAGATTCAGTTCAACGGCGATCAATTCACTGCCAAAACCTGCTTTGTGGATGGTTTCTCCCTCAGGTCCGAAAATAATAGATTCGCCATAACCGAGCTTGCCCACAGAGTTAATATTGATGAAATAACACTGGTTGCTGATGGCATTTGCCTGCGCCAGCACCAGTTCGTTTTTTCGGTCAATAGTATTGGTCATTGTCGGGCAGATAATCACTTCAGCACCCATCCAGCAAAGATTACGGGTCAACTCGGGAAACCACTGGTCATAACAAATCATCACACCGAATTTGCCGATACCGGCCACCTCAAAAACTACAAAGTGATCGCCGGCACTCACGCCTTTTTCGTAAGGATAAAAAGGGTAAAATTTGTGATATCGCTCGATAATTTCTCCTGCCGGATTAATCACTATTGCGGTGTTATAGATTTGATCTGATATGGATTGAAAATAGGAGCCGGGAATTAGCCAAACATTGTGTTTTGCTGCCAACTTGCTGAAAAAAATCTCAATTTCTTCGCCCTTCTTCTGAGCGTGACCAGTATTGGTGCCGTATGCACATAGCTCACCCAGTACCAGCATATCGATCCATGGGAAGCGCGCCATGGCGGTATCAATTTCTTTCGCCAGCATTGGTAAATTGTTTTTATTATCCAGCTCCAGTTGGAGCCCGGCTATTGCAAATTTCGACATGGGTTACCTCAGCTTTATACAGCCGATCAGGGCCTTTTGGTTAATTTACCCAGTTTTAGCGGCAGATGATAGATCCAGATTAGAGGTTAAGACTAGACCAGTTGCGGTTTTAGGCTGTCATTTTGTTTGATTACAGCGGTATCGATAATCCGCCCGTTTTGATTAAACCACGAAATTTGACCGGCATGCACAGTAACATAAAAGCCTAACTTTTCACCATAGGCCCAGTCGTCCCACTGGCGGAACCAGCGGTTGTCCTCAATCCACCAGCGTCCTGCATCGTGTTCTTCCCCGGCATGACCTGCACAACCCAGCATCGATCCGTTGGCCTTCAGCTCTATTGTGCAGGGCGCGCCATACACCGTTTTGGTCAATAGCGTTGCACCTGCCAGTTGTTGGTGTATTTGTTTTCCACTGAGGGGTTTATGCGGATGATTTTCGAGGGTGATCCATTGTTTGCCGGAAAGCTCGCGGATCAGCTCGGCCAGCTTTTTAACACCCTGGCGAATTTTGGTTTCATCAAGGCTGGTTACCCCCATGCGAAAACATTGCTCATCAGCGTGTTTTTGGAAATATTCCGGATCAGCATAATAGTCTGCAACAGGCTCGATCAATATGCCTGACTTTGCGGCCTCAGATACCAAATCCTGAACGGACAACTGTGGCGGGCAGCTTACCCAAAACGCGGTGCCACCCTGATTAGGAATGGTTTTTATCGAGTCCGGTAAATAATGATTGAGGGCATCGCGCAGGGCATTCCAGCGCTGGCTGAAAATTTTATTGATGCGTGACATAAATGCATCGTAGTGTCCCAGAGAGATAAAGAAAGCGGCAGTTCGTTGATTGCTTTTAGGCGGGTTGCCAACCATCAGCCGCCTGAGGCGCCGGGCTCCCCTGATCAGGCTAGGTGCAGCGACAATAAAGCCAAGACCCAGGCCGGGAGCCAATGCTTTGGGCAGGGAGGATAGATAAATCACCCGGTTTTCAGTATCCAGGCTACGAATAGCCGGTTGCGGGGCAGCCAGATAGTTTCTTTCACATTCAGAATCATCTTCAATAATCAGCTGGTCAAGCCGACGAGCCTGGGCAATGAGTTGTTTGCGTCTGGCCATAGGCATGGTAACCGCGGTTGGGAGTTGATGACTGGGGGTAACAAAGACCAGATCGCAATCATTTAGTCGCTCATCGACTATCAGGCCATGCTCATCAATCGGCTGTGGTTGCAGTATGCTGCGGGTCAGTGCCAGCGAACTCCTCAGCGCGGGTGATCCCGGATCTTCCATGGCCACGCGACTGCGTTTATTGGTCAATAAATTAGCCAAAAGGTAGAGTGCATGGTGGCTGCCCGAAGTGATGAGAATTTCATCTCGGTTTGCAGAAATTCCGCGTCTGGGCAAGATTTTGGTGCGTATTTGGTCAATCAACATGGGGTCATCTGCGGTACTTTCAGCAGCTATCTGACGGGTTTGCAGTGCCCCGAAAGCCAGTCGGCTGGCTTCCTGCCATTGCGATACCGGGTATAAGGGTGCATCAAAATAACCATCAATAAAGGGGTATGGATGGTTTTGCCAGTCATCAGGGAAGTTATGTTGTTGTCTGCCGAGGCCGCTGATTTTAATCTTTTGCAGCCACCGCTGGCGTTCAGCTTTTGGCTCGCTGGGTTTAACGCTGTAGCCAATTCTGCCTTCAAGGATTTGGCTGTTCACAAACAAACCGCTGCGTTCGCGACTGAGCAGATAGCCCTCGTCAACCAGCTGGCTGAAGGCCAGCACTACGGTATTGCGAGAGACTTTTAGCTGTTGGCAGAGCTTGCGTGAAGAAATCAGGCGTTCACCGGTTGGTAGTGCGCCTGAAAGTATGGCTTCAACCAGTTTTTGTCGAATTTGGTGTTGTAGGCTAAGATTGCTCTCAGGATCAAGACTGATTAAAAATTGCATAGAAATTCCAAGTTTAAATCTATGTCAGACACATAGCGTATTATCTGGCTCTATTAAACTAACACATCTGGATCTATTAACCTATAGGGGTGAAGCCGTAAGGTGGCGTCATTGGAACAGCTTAAACAGGCTGCAGTAGTGAATAGTTGAAATCAGGGTGGTTGAAATCACATTTGTTCTTGTGGCCGTATTTATTACATAATTGAAGCATTATTCGGTGTAACTTATTTAAGCTGAAGAACTAAGTCCATCATTAGGTGGATATCGGGAACATATAATGAATTTAAATCTCAACGATCCATCGCTGTTAATTGAGCGCATACTGATTGCAGGTGAGTGGCTAAAAACCGATACAACTTTTAGTGTGGATAACCCCGCGAATGGCGAAACGATTGCAAATGTTGCCAATGCTGGTGCTGCAGAAACTGTGGCTGCGGTTGAAGCCGCCAGTACCGCAATGCTGGAATGGAAACAGAAAACCGCCAAAGAACGCGCCGGGCTGTTACGCCGCTGGTTTGAGTTAGTGCTGGAAAACCAAGAAGATCTGGCGCAAATTCTTACAGCAGAGCAGGGCAAAGTGTTGGCCGAGGCCCGGGGTGAAATAGCCTACGGTGCCGCTTATATTGAATGGTTTGCCGAAGAGGCCAAAAGGATTTACGGTGACACCATTCCCGAACCAGCCAAAGACCGTCGACTGGTGGTGATTAAGCAACCGGTGGGTGTGGTTGCCTGTATCACCCCCTGGAATTTCCCCAGTGCCATGCTGACCCGCAAAATTGCCCCGGCATTAGCGGCCGGTTGTACGGTGGTCTGTAAACCGGCATCCGAAACCCCTTTGTCGGCATTTGCCCTGGCCGAGTTGGCCCTGCGGGCGGGCATTCCAAAAGGCGTGATCAATATCGTTACCGGAAAATCATCAAAGATTGGCCCGGTGCTGACATCGCATCCGAGTATCCGTAAGCTGACATTCACCGGTTCAACGCCGGTGGGAAAGTTGCTGGCGGAACAATGCGCAAGCAGCATGAAAAGGACCTCAATGGAGCTCGGCGGAAATGCGCCCTTTATTGTTTTTGATGATGCTGATCTGGATGCCGCAATCGATGGTTTAATGGTTTCCAAATATCGCAACAGCGGCCAGACCTGTGTGTGTACCAACAGGGTACTGGTGCAGGAGAGTGTTTACTCAGTCTTTACTGAAAAGTTAATTGCCGCAGTAGCTAAGCAATTAAGGCTGGGTGAAGGCACTGATCAGAATGCAACCACAGGCCCGTTAATCAACGAAAAAGCGGTAGCAGATGTCGACAGGCTGGTGCAGGACTCCATCGCTATGGGTGCGCGCATTGTCCTAGGTGGTAAGCGAAGTGAGTTGGGCCGTTGCTTCTATGAACCTACTGTAATGCTGGATGTTACCAACGATATGCCGATAGCCAAAGAGGAAATTTTCGGCCCCATTGCCCCGGTTATTCGTTTTGAAACTGAAGCTGATGCCATCCGCATTGCCAACGACACTAATGTTGGTCTGGCGGCGTATTTCTATACTCGCGATATTGGCCGGGTCTGGCGTGTCGGTGAAGACCTGGAATATGGCATTGTGGGTATTAATGAAGGTGTTATTTCTAACGAAATGGCACCGTTCGGCGGGGTAAAAGAATCCGGTTCCGGGCGTGAAGGTTCGAAATACGGGATTAATGATTACCTGGAAATAAAATACATGTGCATGGGCGGTATTTGAAATGGCTAACAATCAGGATTTACAACAACGCAAACTGGCTGCCTTCGCGCGCGGTCAGGGCAACGCCAATGGTATCTATATCGAGCGCGCCAAAAATGCCGAGCTATGGGATGTAGAGGGTAAGCGTTATATCGATTTTGGTACCGGTATCGCTGTGGTAAATACCGGCCACAGTCACCCTAAAGTACAGGCTGCTGTGGCAGAGCAGCTTGAGCGTTTCAGCCATACCTGTGTGATGGTCACACCGTATGAATCTGCGGTTGAACTGGCAGAAAAACTTAATGCTGCCGCGCCTATCACCGCTGATTGCCGGACGATTTTTGTTACCACCGGTGCAGAGGCGGTTGAGAACACGATTAAGATAGCCCGTTCTTATACCGGTCGTCGTGGAGTTATTGCATTTAACGGTGGCTTCCATGGGCGGACCCATTTGACTATGGGTTTAACCGGTAAAGTTATGCCGTATAAAAAATCATTTGGGCCGTTTCCGGCGGAAATCTATCACTCGCCCTTCCCTGTTGATTATCACGGGGTTTCAGTGGAAACTGCCATTACTGATCTTGAAACTTTGTTTAAGGTGGAGATTGATCCCGAAGATATTGCTGCCATTATTATTGAGCCGGTTCAAGGCGAGGGCGGCTTTTATGCGGCTCCGGATAATTTCCTTAAAGCCTTACGGGATATTTGTGACCGTTATGGCATTGTGTTTATCGCCGATGAAATCCAGACTGGCTTTGGTCGTAGCGGAAAAATGTTTTGTATGCAGCATTCCGGTGTCGAACCCGACTTGATTACTCAAGCCAAGGGTATTGCCGGCGGTTTTCCGATTGCGGCAGTCACTGGCAAGGCTGAAATTATGGATGCCCCGCACCCCGGTGGACTTGGCGGAACCTATGGTGGTTCGCCGCTGGGTTGTGCTGCTGCATTAGCTGTGCTTGAGGTTATACAGGAAGAGAACCTGATAGCGCGTGCCAACCAGGTCGGTGAAAGGTTTAACCAGCACCTGTGTAAACTACAGCAGGCTCATCCTGATCGAATCGGAAATATTCGTTATCGCGGCGCGATGATTGCAATGGAACTGGTTAAGGCCGGTGATGCCAGCCAGCCCGATGCCGACTTAACCAAAGCACTGGTCGCAGCAGCGGCAGAAAAAGGCGTTATCCTGCTTTCTTGTGGCATCCGCGGCAATGTTATCCGGTTTTTACCGGCACTAACCATTCCCATGGAGCTCATCGATGAGGGTATGGCGCTACTTGGTAGCTGTCTGAACAAGCTACCGGCAGCAAACCAATAGTCCAGGTACAGATTTTTAGTGGTTTGTTAGGCTAGTAGGGTAGCTTGTTGGAATTTGAGATCGACCATGCCCATTACTTCCAATACTTCAAAGGTAGCGATGTCAACATTTGGCAGTTTGCTGTCTCCACAAGAAGCGGTATTTTTATCTATAGCATAATTAGCATTTAATATTTTAAACAAATTAATATCTACATTTAAAAGTGGTCTGTTATAGTAGGTAATAGTATTATTGATAAGTTCAAAGCCTGTTTCAAAATCCTATTCATAGGAAAATTCAGAGCTATAGTCAAATCTGGTGATTTCTGTATTGAGTATCTAGCACGCTTTGTTTTTGTACAGCAATTTTGTGATAATCACCGGCAAATACCTGATTCGAGGTAAAGCCCGCCAGGCCGCTGTGATGATGTTCAAAGTTGTACCACTCCAAAATAAGCTTTGCACCAATGTCTGGTATGCACAATATCTGTGAACCGCCCAGGATAATCCGGTTGATACTTTTGGGTTTTGAACTGGCTTTCACTAAATGGGTTGTCATTACTCACCCGTGGCCTGCTGTGACTGCAGGTCACATCCAGTTCACGCATAAAATCCAGATACCCGTGAGCCGTCATGGGTGATCCGCGGTCTTGATGCAGCGTAAGTTGCCCGGGTGTAATCTCATATTTGGCCGTAGCTTCGTCCATTAGCTATTTTGACAATGCGCTGTTTTCTTTGCGCGAGATCATCCAGGCAACAACAAAGTGGCTAAAAAGGTCAAGCACCACATAGAGGGATAAATAGATACCACGGCGAAACAATGGTAACTTGGTGATATCCCATGTCCAAACATCATTCGGCGCACGGGCTAACAGTCTTGGAATGGCATGATGCTGTGCTGGCCGCTGGTTTCTACGCTCACCATTTTCGTGTAAACCCCGGAGGATCCGGTGCATCGTACTGACGGAACACAGATATTTGTTTTTCTCAAGCAGACACTGATACACTTCAGCCGGCGGCTGATCACAGTAGGGTTCACTGTGTAATGTCTCGATTACTACCGCTTTTTCTCGGGGGCTGAGGGCACGAGGCTGTATGGATTTCTTGCGTGAGCGCTGAGGTGGCTTTATGTTGGCAGTGCGCTTGCGGCGTGTATACACAGTGCTTCGATTAAGCCCCCCAGCACAACACATGCATGCGTCAGTGGTAGCCTTTCCGGTCGATGTGTTATCACATTATTCACACATCTTTCCCACTGCGTAAATGATCTAACATCGACAAAGCTTTTTTTTGCAAATCCAGGCAGTCATTGGCAATTTCCAACTTTCGCTGCAGGCGCTTTGTCTCTTTTTCGAGTTGCTCAATACGACGCTGATCTGGTGTTTTAGAAGGCATGGGGCCTGGCGCACTTTTGCTCAGACCGGCAATGCCATGTTGCGCATATTCACGTCGCCAGGCAGACAGTTGATTGCTGTATAGTTTTTCACGCCGAAGCAGTGCACCGAGTTCTCCGTGTTGGCATGCATCAGCTGCAGCTATAATCCGTAGCTTATACTCTGGTTTAAACTGTCGGCGGGTACGCTTTTCCAGTGCAGGTTCTGGAATAACTTGTGTATTGAGTCGTTTTTTCGATGATTTTGGCATTTCATGGATCCTGTATTCTTCACCCTGAAATCTATGTTACCCCAAACAGAGTGTGTATGGGATCAGGTTGACACACAGGGGTTTATACCTCACCAATCGTGATTTTCCGAAGCCGTATTTCCAATATAATACTTCTAAAGTTGCTAGAACTGTTTTTTTACTTTTAAAATTCATATGCTCTGAGAATTTGGAAAAGTCTTTCTTTGAAATGTAGAAAACAGCTGGAAGCCTCTTTTCTTTTTCTCCTGTTCTATATATTTTTTTATTGCCTAATAAAAGTTCAAATATATTCTGTGAAGTTTGTGGAATATCTATATATACAAGCATTAACTCAATTTCAACCTGTTTTTTTTATAAGGAAGTAATCTGTATTTAATCCACCATATCGGGGAAAGCAACAGAAGTAAAATGTAATATATCAAAATAAGCAAATACACCATTACCCTTGATATATTTGCATATAACTTATTTATCATCAGGTTTCTTTCCTTTCTTTGGTCTTTTTTTAATTAAATACTAATTGCCTTCTTCAGAAGCTTATCTGAAAATAGAAATCGGCTGGTTTTTGCTCTCTAAATTTGCTATTCGTGTACAGGCTCCTAAGACTGCCTATTACCCACAAATCTTACAACTAAAATATTTAAACTCTAAATGATTGATTTTGTCATATAAAAAATATTCTCAAAATTTATATACGAAAAAACTGACAGCTTTAAATCATTGATTTTATTACATAAAATATTTGTGGGTAATAGGCTCTTAAGAACCTGTACACAACCTGGTTTCTAAAGCTGTTCCTGAAGCTCTTGAAGCTTCTTTTCGGCATAAAGTTTTCTTTCTTTGGCCTCTTCGGCTTTTTCGCCATCAGCGTGGTCATTCAGGTATCCGTTGATTTCTCCAATTAAACTTTTAAGGTACCGAATCCGAAGATTGATTTTTTTTGTTCCTTCATATTTTCCCCATTCGGTTTGGACGTAACCATATGTCTTTGCTGCTTTTTGTTTCTTGGCCTCTTTGCCCCAGTAATTACTAAGGCCATTTAACGTTGAGTTTTCAGGATAGGCTATAAGAGCATCATCCAGATAAAGTTTAACGACATAGGGATCATCAAGATCTTTACGAGAAAAATATTTTTCCAACTCTTTTTGAGTGTCACCCAGTACAATAACATTCATATTCGTTCCCCAAGAACCAGATTGAACTTGTAGAATCGCTCCTGTAGAAATAGGTTGCTCAGTAGTCAGTTCATACATATCTTCTTTTTCCAAAGGCTTGATATTAAACTTAATTTCTCTAATATCTATGGTGGTCTGGATCGGTCTATATTTTATAGCCAAGTATTCTTCATCGAAACTTTTTTGAAAAACAACCAGTTTTAAGCTTTCATCCGCTCGTTCAACGCTTGGTAACTCGCTTAAATGTTTAAAATCAACAAAATCACCTGAGTGTTTATAAGGCTCAAGCTTAATATACCCGTTTTTAGCCGCTACATAAACGCCATAGTGTTCTATTGTTTCGACAGCCTTTGACTGAGCAGGAACAACAGTACCAGTTGCGATTGCAACTTGTGCCAGGATGAAAAATAATTTATTTTTCATTTTAGTTCTCCAGTTTGTAAGTTAAATAGGGTAATTTTTTAATTTAAAATCTTTGTAAAAAGCATATAGGGCTTATAAACACAACTATTTTGAGAGGTTCGGTTATTAGTACTTTTTTGCTTAAAAACATACGTTCTCATTTTCCTCTTCCTTTACTCAAATGTACTTGAAAAATCAAGTCGTTTAATATGATGCTACTATTATCAGCATTCCGAATATCATCAAAATGCTATGAGTCAGCGTATAAGTAGTTTAAACGCTACATTACCAGAAAAGCCAGAAAACTCAAAATACTGTACTGAACTGCCATTCGTATCAGGTTTTTAGGCAGACTATCACGTAATTTGAGCCTGTTTGAGTAGCAAGCACCGAATTCTAACCGGATTCATGTGCGTTTTACACCAATTCTCACGCTTGGGGCGATAGAAAACTTACCGGTCCCTTCTCGGGATCAGTAAGCAGCTAGTTTTTCCGGGCGCGCTCTTTCAGTCAAACAACCCCGTTGCTGATGGAACCCGACATTCAGGTAACAAGCTCAAGTCTGTCGGACTAGCTCTGTCATCAAGGTGGGCGAGCAGCTTCTGAATAACTGTTGGGTCTTCGCCAAGAGTAGGCGCACTTAGGCGATACAAGCGATGAGGTGCAAGGAAGCACTAATGCCGCGGGCGCATGGATGCGCAGGAACGGTGATCTTGACATCACCACCGCACTCAACGCAGGTTTCGCCAAGAGTAGGCGCCTTAGCGATAACGGTGCAGAAAATACCATCCGACCATTCGTGCTGGGTCGGAAAAACTGGTTGTTTAGCACCTCGGTTAAAGGCGTTAAATCCAGTGCCAACCTGTACTCGCTAATCGAGACAGCCAAGGCCAATGGCCTGGAACCGTATGCTTATCTGCGACATGTCTTTACTGAACTACCGAAAGCAGAAACTGTAGAAGCCATCGAGGCATTGAGGAGAAAGTTCGTGTTTGTGCAAGTATTTAACCGAGTCGTTTGAAATGCCCCCATTCTTTGGCCACCTGTCCAGACACAGGGGGATATTGAAGGGGACGGTACCTAACCCGCTCCCCTTCAATATATATAGCTAAAAACAACAAGATACTGTAAGCTACACGCCCTCCAGAGACCTTTTACAGGTCCATAGCATTCAAGAAGAGAATAATCCATGCATTTTACTGACCTGGGCTTATCCGAGCCCATACTTAAAGCTATAGCCGATGAAGGCTATGACACACCAACACCTATCCAGGCACAGGCTATACCTGCCGTGCTGGAGGGCAAGGATGTAATGGCGGCAGCACAAACCGGCACCGGCAAGACCGCAGGCTTTACCTTACCGATACTCGATCGCTTGTCAAAAGGTCAGCATGCGCGGGGTAATCAGGTACGCACACTGATTTTGACGCCAACGCGTGAACTGGCAGCGCAAGTACAAGAAAGTGTACGGGTGTACGGCAAGTACCTGCCATTACGATCGGCGGTAGTTTTTGGCGGGGTTAAGATCAACCCGCAAATGATGAAGTTGCGTAAAGGAGTTGATGTATTAGTTGCAACGCCGGGCCGGTTACTGGATTTATACAACCAGAACGCAATGAAATTCAAGCAACTTGAAGTGCTGGTGCTGGATGAAGCCGACCGTATGTTGGATATGGGTTTTATCCACGATATTAAAAAAATCATTGCTTTGCTACCCCAAAACCGCCAGACATTGATGTTTTCGGCCACCTTTTCCGATGAGATTCGCAAACTGGCCAAAGGGCTGGTGAAAAACCCGGTTGAAATATCGGTGACGCCGAGAAATACGGCGGTTAAGACGATTAAACACTGGATTCATCCAGTGGATAAAAGCAAGAAATCTGCGTTGTTAACCGAGTTAATTCGGGAAAATAGCTGGCACCAGGTGTTGGTTTTCAGTCGTACAAAACATGGTGCTAACCGCCTGACAAAATATTTAGATGCTAGAGGCATCAGTGCCACCGCGATTCACGGAAATAAAAGCCAGGCGGCGCGAACCCGGGCTTTGCGGGACTTTAAAGATGGCAAAATGCAGGTGCTGGTAGCCACCGATATTGCGGCCCGTGGTTTGGACATTGACCAACTGCCCTGTGTGATTAACTTTGATTTGCCCAATGTGCCAGAAGATTATGTCCATCGTATTGGGCGAACCGGCAGGGCCGGGTCATCAGGTCTGGCTATTTCTCTGGTAAGTGCCGATGAAACCAAGCAACTTTCAGATATTGAGCATGTGCTTAATGAGCTTTTAGAGCGCCGATTGGTAGATGGTTTCGAGCCAGTGCATAGCGTGCCTGAGACGCAATTAGGTCGCCGGGTAAGCAAACCCAAAAGCCCGAAAAAAGCCAAAGCCGGCCACCGTGATGGCCAGCGTTCCGGTGAAAACGCCCGTGGGCATAAACCGTCTTCGCATAAATCTCGCAAACAACGGCCCGGTTCGAAAAAACGCTCTGCAGGTCAAAATCAGGGTGCGGCAAAACCGGGTACTAAACCTCGGCGTTGGAATAAGAGTCGTAGCAATAAAAAGTCTACATAAGACCAAAGAGACTAATCCGTGAAGGCGCGCAAGCTTAACGCACCCTTGTATGATTATCATCTCCCGGAAACAAATTCTACTTAGCTAGTTTTTTACGCGATGTTGTGTTTTTTGTGACGGGGTATTGCAAGTTTTTTGGTAGGGTGGGCATTTATGCCCACGCAACATAAATTATAATTATCCCGCCGCTGTCAGCCAGCCTTTAAGCTTTGCATAAACCTCGCTATGGTTTAGTAAATCCCAGTGATCCATTTTTCGTCCAATCCATTGGTTTGATTGAGGAATGTTTAGCTTAAGAGCAGGATTTTTATGTTCACCCAAAGCGCTACTTACGGTTACCAGACCATCACCAATGAGGTGATCGCTGACTGGTTTACCTCCGGTTTCATCGGTAGTAGCTGCAATGGCATAACAGGCCACACCCTTCGGCAAGGGTAGAGGTGTGCGTTGGTCGCCCTGTAACTTAAAGCGATTTTGTTGTTCCCAATCATGCGCTAGAAGATTGCCATAACGCAGGTCGGTCATGCCGGAACTGCGAATTTGTAACAAGCGTGAAAATGGTTTGCTATAGGCATTGATTTCAAGAATGTGGTCGATCAGATTTACACCTTTCTCTAGCGGCGCACCGTGGTGGGGTGTTCCCAAGAAAATGATGGAATCCAATTGCGTTATCCAGCGGTAGCCGGAATCCTCAGCATAATGGCAGGCACTGCGCGAAACCAGTCCACCCATGCTATGAGCCAGTAGGGTTAGTTTGGTATTCTCGGGTGTATCGCTGAGGAGTTCGTCCAGTAAATCGGCAAATTTGCTACCATTTTCGGAAATATGCAGTCCGGAATTATAATGCAGGTACAGACGCGCATACCCTAGTTCATCGGCCAGAGCTTCACCATGGTCGCGATCTTGTCGATGCCACTGCAGGTCGTTCATGCAGGAGCCGTGTACCAGGATCAATAGCTTGCCATCGGCTTTTTCAATAGCTTGATTTAATGTTTGTTGATTAAAGGCTTTGCCATCGATCCGAAACTGCATAGGGATTTGCAGAGGATTGTTTGTAGCGTGCAGATGGTCTCCAAGAACGCCATTTACCGCAGCAAGCACGGCTTCTCGTTTGCGGGTGGATGCTGTCTTGTCAGCCAAAACTTTATCCAGCTGCAGCAACAGGACATCCAGCCCGCTGCCTACCAGCTCAGTAATCAGATTAATACTTTTATAAACCCCACCAGTAAGCCCTTGTGTTCGCTGCGTGCCGGATTTACCGAGCAGTCCGGCAAAGCTGACGATAGTCTGATGCAAGGACTCAACAATGCCACTTACCCCGGTAACTGCATCGACTGCTAGGCTTTTAGCGCCACGAAGGTCGCTGGAAAGCTTGTTAGGTTTATCAGGTTTTTCGGGCATGCTTGTTTGTTAGTTTGAGGTTACTGCTTCAACCAGTTCATCCAGAACGCCGTTATCGAGGTGGTATATCCATCCGTGGACGGATAAATCGGCACCGTTATCCCAAGCATTTTTAACAATGCTGGAACGACACACATTTTTCACCTGTTGGATAACATTCAACTCACACATCAAGTTGAGTTGATCTTGTGAATTTAGGCCTTTCAGTTTATCGGCATTTACTCGTGTTACATCTTTAATATGCTGCAGCCAGTTATCAATCAGGCCAAAACTCTGATCTCCAAGAGCGGCCTGAACCCCGCCGCAACCATAGTGTCCGCAGACAATAATATGCTTTACCTTTAATACTTCAACAGCGTATTGCATCACTGACAGACAGTTAAGGTCGGTATGTACAACTACATTGGCAATATTGCGGTGGACGAAGACACTTCCAGGTGCCAAGTCGATAATCTGATTAGCTGGAACCCGGCTATCAGAACAGCCGATCCACAGATATTCGGGGTTTTGTTGCTTAGATAACTGTGTAAAAAACTCAGGATCTTCTGCTGTAATAGCAGCAGCCCACTCCTTGTTTCGTTTTAATAAATGGTCTAGTCGGCGCATGGAAATTTATCCTTAAAGATGTGTTAAGCCAATTGCTAGGAAAACCGTCATAGCAATTAAGATAATGGTGCCTATTAAAAACATATTAAAACGCAACGGCACATAATTACTATTAATATGCACATAGGCATGAATTAAGCGGCTAATAGCGAAAGCCCAAGCCAGTGCTAATATTGTCGCCGAGACCGAATTGAGTACTAGAAAGGCAAAGCACAGCACATAAAACAGAACCGGTGTCTGAAATTGATTTTGGATGTTGTTGGATGCTTTCACCACATCATCCGGCCAGGCTGAGTTATCCAGCGCTGCTTTCTTTCGGTCTACATCACCAGCTTTGATCGCCTGTCCTTTGCGTTTACCTAAAATTAAAAAGACCACCAGAGTCAGTGTGATTTGTAAAAAAACAGGCCATAAAATCAGATTCCCATACATAGCGCTTATCCTTTGTTTCGTAATTGGTAATTATAGCTTAACTTTATATTCCTAAGCGGCCGCTATTGCGATAGCTGATGAGTTCGATTTTATTGACGCGCTAGAATTCTATCGAGTTGATTTGCAAAGGCTTTGCGGTCGCTTTGGTTTAAAGGCGCAGGCCCGCCGGTGTGGATGCCACTACCGCGTAAAGTTTCCATAAAATCGCGCATGTTTAAGCGAGCTTTGATATTCTCGGTGGTATAAAGCATGCCCCGTGGGCTCAGAGCTAGACCACCTTTTTCTATGACTTCAGCAGCCAACGGGATATCTGCAGTGATAAGCAGGTCGCCGGCACTCAAGTGTTTAACAATTTCATCATCTGCCACATCAAAACCGGATGCCACCTGAATAAAATGAATATGTCGCGATGCCGGAATCGCAATGGCCTGGTTTGCAACCAGAGTAAGCTGGGTACCGGTACGCTCTGCTGCTCTGAACAGAATTTCTTTTATCACCACCGGGCAGGCATCTGCATCAACCCATATTTTCATTTTTTCTTCCCAGGTGTTCAATACCAATAATAAAAAAGGGCAGAACCGTTAGATTCTACCCTTTAACTTGCTATCCCTTTCGGGTGAACAATGACCTGTAGTACAGGCCGTGTAACACGCTAATACTTAGAGTGCTACGATGTTCTCTGCCTGAGGACCTTTCTGACCCTGAGTAACAGTGAATTCAACTTTTTGGCCTTCGATGAGGGTTTTGAAACCGTCACCAGAGATAGCGCTGAAGTGAGCAAACACATCAGGACCACTTTCTTGTTCGATAAAACCAAAGCCTTTAGCTTCGTTGAACCATTTAACTGTACCGGTAGTAGTAGACATAATATTATCCTATTAATTTATTTCGTAAAGTTGCCATGAATTCAATATTAAATTCATCGCGGTTTTGCTGGAATGTGGTGCTATTACTTATGAAACAGGACGAGCAACTACTAAAGAAACATCGAAATGGTGTGCATAAATATAAGACTTACTTTCAAG
>JAKITK010000033.1 GCA_021648125.1 Lysobacterales bacterium | reverse complement strand
TGTAGAAATACCCCGTGCGACACTATCGAACTGGATGATCCGTTCAGGGATGCTGATCCAGCCACTGATTAACCTGCTACGCGATCAAATGTTGGATTACGACATCATCCAGATGGATGAAACCCCGGTACAGGTACTGAAAGAACCGGACAAACGAGCACAATCAAAATCCTATATCTGGTTACAACGCGGCGGTCCACCGGCAAAGCCGGTTATCCTGTATGACTACGATCCCGGGCGCAGTGCGCAAGTACCCAAACGCTTATTGGAAGGCTTTAGCGGGTATCTGCAAACCGATGGTTATGCTGGCTACAATGCAGTCGTTGCCGCCAATGGGCTGGTGCATGTGGGTTGCATGGCACATGCCCGGCGGCGATTTAGTGATGCTGTAAAAGCCCAGGGCCGCAATAAGAAGCGCGGCAAGGCGCATCGGGGCTTATCGTTAATCCGCAGGTTGTATCGGGTTGAAACCCTGGCGCGTAAACTGACAGTAGAAGAACGCTATAGTATGCGCCAGCAACAGGCGGTGCCGATCATAAAAGAAATCCGCAGCTGGCTGGAGGACACCCTGCCACAGATACCGCCATCGAGTGCTACCGGCAAGGCGCTGAGCTATCTGCACAACGAATGGCAGCAGTTGACCGCTTATCTGAAAGATGGCCGCCTAGAGATCGACAATAACGGTGCTGAAAATGCCATCCGACCGTTCGTGTTGGGACGGAAAAACTGGTTGTTCAGTACTTCGGTCAAAGGGGTTAAATCCAGTGCCAACCTGTACTCGCTAATCGAAACGGCCAAGGCCAATGGCTTGGAACCGTATGCTTATCTGCGGTATGTGTTTACCGAGTTACCGAAAGCAGAAACAGTGGAAGCCATCGAGGCATTGCTGCCGGGCAATATCAACATGGATCAGATCCGGGGTGGTTGAGAAAGGGCGGTGTTTATTAACCGCTTACAAAACATGCACAACAACGCCTTGTGCGAAAAAATACTCATGTAATCACTCTCTTATTATTCCATCACACATACTAACTGAATAAGAGTGGGGCAAATCTGGCAAAATCTGGCAAATTGTGATTTTTGTTAAATAGAGGTATTTTGGGGAAGGTTCTAACGACTTTAGAGCAAAAGCAGTGTTTAGGGTTGGGTTTGGGTGCGAGCAAGTTCGGAGTATTTTAACAATGTTAGTTCATCATCTGTATTCCACCAGTCGTTAGCCCTATCTTTAAGCTGTTGCATGGTTTCAGCTGCGCTCTTATTGCTGCCAATTAAGGATTGATACAATGCTTTATGTTTTAGATAGGGGTAAGGTGGGGCTGAGATTGAATCCAATGTATTTAGCCAGTTAGAAACCTGCTGCGAAGTGTTGTTATTACTTAACATAAAACTCAAATAAGCATTAATCGCATTAATCAATATGTATTTTTGGCCGCGTTTTTGGTAATTGCGCATACTCTGTTCAAATTGTAGCTCGGCTTCTTTGCCTTGCTTGTTGTGAGCTAAAACCTGTGCTTTGGCATATAAGTGTGGACTGTATGGCATTGGTTGATCATAAATCAACAGCGGTTCTATTGAAATATTTTGCTGTTTGGTACGCAAGTCGTAAGCTACCTGTAGCATTACAGAATGAATTCTCACATCCAAATTTTCAACCTCAAGAGTCAGTGTTCTTGACTGTTCAAGAAAATCTGCTGCGGTTGATAAATTGCCGCTATTTAGATGATAAACATGCTCAAAATTCAGATACTCAATAATCAATGGGGGGTACTCAAAATTTCTCAGCTTTACTTCTAAAGCATCTAATTTGAGCCTTGCAGTCTTGAAGCGCCCATATATAAGATCAACCTGGGTCATTAGTATTAGCGCCGCTGATCCGATCAGAACCTCTTTAGTGTTCGCCTCGCTATAGTCGACAACCTTTTGTGCCGCAGCATAAGCTTTGTCAAATTCTGCATTCATTACTAGCGCACCTGCCCAGTTGGATAGCGCAACATTGGTGGATCTTTTATTATCAGCTGACTGTGCGCTCTTATAAGCCAATTGCGCATAGTGCAAAGCATTAACCGTATCGTAGCTTTTATTATAGATGTCAAATAAACCAGTATATATCTTTGATAATATTGATTTTTGATAGTTTTTATCAACATATAACAGAGCTTCCTCCAAGTTTTTCCGAGCCTCGTCGGGCAAAAACATAGCGGAATAAATGTACGACTGGTTCACTAAAGCAATAACCTGAATCATTGGGTCATGGAGTTTTTTCGCATATTCCAAGGCTTCATCTTGGGTAGTGGATGCCATGCTGAGATTTCCTAAGTAAAAATAACTAGAGGCTCGCATGCCAAGAACATCAAAACTTAAGCGATCAGATGCTTGAGATAAATCAATTTTATTGAGCACAGTAACGGCTTTCTCAACTTTGCCTCTTTTAATATATTCGCCAGCCAGTCGATTCCAGGCACGAAAAAACTCAGGGTCTTTTTCTACAGCTCGTTCAAGTGATTCTATGGCTAAATCTGATTTGTTCTCGATATTCCATCTAATTGCTGCCAGGTAGTCATTAAAAGCACTCTCAGAGCTTGTCATATCGGTGATAGATGCAGATACGCCTGACTGTAGTTGCTTAAACACCCAGCCTGAAACTTTATTTACCAACTCATAACTCCCATCTACCTCAAATATCTTTAATGGAGAGATATAGTCTTCTTGGCGAAGATAGACGAGAGCCTTGATGCCGTATTCATGCGTAATAATCTGCATATTAAGCACATGGTTATAACCTAAATCATGTACTAAAGCGGCGCTGATTTGTTTAAATGTTTCTCCATCAGAAGAATCCTTCTCCAAGCCCACATTCAATTGGTCGTTGATTAGCATTTGAGACTTTAAAGCTTGAGCAATAGCCCGTTGATGGTTGGTTGTGACTTGATTACCATCGGTCTGATAAACAATAGCTAAGCGTTCAATTTTTTGGCTTAGTTTCGCGCTTTTCTGCTTGATTGAATTTATCTGAAAGAAAACAAAAACCAATACTAGGATCACTAACAACAAAGACAATTTGAGCAACAATGATTGTTTGTCGGTTAAAGGTTTGTTTTTTCCCTCGCTGAGATCCTCAGATTTGCTAATCCTCGTGACCTCTGCGGTAAACACAACGCCTCGGCCATGTACTGACTGTAATAGTTCTTCATCAGAACATACTACCAATAACTCTTCCTTAAAGCGTTTAATCTGCTTGTAAACGGTATTATCTGAAACCACACGGTCGACCCAAACATTCCTCTTTAACTCCTCCTTACTGATAATCTCGTTTGGGTTTCCAAGAAAATAAACCAGCATGTCGAAGTTTAGAGATGATGTTCGAATTTTTTTACCGTTTTTGCAAACACTCCGTTTTGAAGCATCTACAGTAATGTCGAGAAATTGAATCAATATAATTATCCAGAAATAACAGTGGTTATTCTACCTAAGTCCTTAGGTATTTTATACGAAACTTACCTCAAAACTCAGATGAATGGTAAGTGTTACATCTACACAGGCTTGTTACTGATATCAACACGCTACAAATGAACCTTTGGTTTGACTGATGCGTATCAATTATCCCTAGCTTTATTTAGGCTATAATACGGCATCAGTTACCTAAGCGAGTGATTTACGGGTAACGGTTATTGGGAAGCTAGGAGGCTTCATTTGCTCTCATCCTCATGTCGCGCTCCCATATATTTTATATTCAAGGTAGGGACGGCACTCGGTAGCAATCAGGGGCCTAGGCTTATGCTCCGTTTTCCTAAAATGCCCATGTGCTATTTGCAGTCCAAGTTAGATTAATTCGTATATTCTCAATTATTGAGAATAAGATTGGGTAAACTTGTATGAATGATAAGTTTACAGCAAAGTAATATTCTAGAAGTTCTTGCCGAATCGCTGGCTACTCGGCTTGGCGATGAGACAGGTGATCCATTATGTGCCCAGTTGGTGGTTGTACCCAACCCCGGTATGGGACGCTGGTTATCGCATTATTTAGCCACTCGGGATGGAGTGGTCGCCAATTTAGAATTCCTTACACCCGGGCCTTTTTTCTGGCGTGTTTTACGCGCCTGGCTTCCCAGCCCGGAAGAATCATTGTTCGATTCCAGTAGTTTGCTCTGGCGGATTCATGCCAAATTACCAGCACTACTCGAAAAACCCACATTTGCAGAGCTCAAACACTATATTGACGGTACTGATCCAGCTTTACGCCTGTTCCAATTAAGCCAACGAACCGCGGATAGCTTTGATCAATACCTGGTCTACCGACCGGAAATGGTGCTGGCATGGGAAGGTGGCAGAGATTCCCATTGGCAGGCACTACTTTGGCGCAGTCTAACTGAAACAGAAAATAATCACCGAGCGCGCCTTTTACAGCGACTGTCTGCTGCAATGCAGCAAGCTCCTCAATATCCGGAAATACTCCCAGAGCGGGTAAGTTTTTTCGGTTTGAATGCACTTGCACCAGTTTATATGGGGATTTTAAAACAACTGGGGCAGTATCTCGATGTCAGTATTTCACATCTGAATTTGTCCGCAGACTATTGGGCTGATATCCGCAGTGAAAAGTCTCAACTCAAACGGGCGCGAGCTTTCGCCGAAGATAGTGACCCATTTGCCGCGTTTTTGGATCTGGGCAATCCCCTGTTAGCATCAATGGGGCATATTGGTCAGGCCTATCTTGATCAGCTGTTGGAATTGGATGGTACCGCCGAGGATGATTTTCGCGAGCCTTTGGCCGGGGGTATTCTTCATGGTTTGCAAAAAGATATCTTACAACTTGAAGATGGCAGACTTAACGGGCGTGAATTCCTCGAAGAGACTTGGCCATCCATTCAGCTGCATGGCACGCATACCCCATGGCGTGAAGTTCAGGTTTTGCAAGATAACTTATTACGCTGCTTTGAAGAGCTGGAAGACCTGAAACCGCGTGAAATATTAGTGATGGCGCCCAATATGGCTGCCTATGTACCACTTATCGAGGCAGTTTTTGATAATGCAGAAAAATCACAGAAAATCCCTTTCAGTATTGCCGATCGCGCCTACGGGGCTGATAGTGCTCTTGCGGAAGCCATTCGTTATTTATTGAAATTACCCGAAAGCCGCTTTAGTGCCAACGATATCTTAGCTTTGCTTGAAGTAAAGGCACTACAGCAGCGTTTCAGATTAGAGTCTCAAGACCTGCAGCGAATTCGCACCTGGGTACACGAAAGTGGTATCCGTTGGGCTGCTGATGCGGCCCACCGTATTGATTTAGGCTTGCCGGGTGATGATGGCTTACACAGCTGGCAGTTTGGTCTACAACGCTTATTCCTGGGTCTGGTTAGTCCGGTGGATGAAGAAGGGTTGATGTATTCATCCCGCGTTCCGTATGTGGATATTGAAACCAACGAATTACAAGTTCTTGGCGCATTGCAAAGCTTGCTGGATCGTCTAGACCATTGGCGTAAAGCGCTGACTGCAAATCGTTCCCTTAGTCAGTGGCGTATAGATTTATTGCGGATGTTTGCACAGTTCTTTACCCAAGACACTGACGAAGATAATGATTTGTTCAGGCTGATCTCCGGGTGTCTAGATCAGTGTTTGAAGGAAGCCGAGCAGGGCGGGTTTAGTGCAGAGTTGTCGCTTTCAGTAGTTCGACAGTTGTTGAACGAAAGCCTGGATGATGCCGGTAATGCTACTGGTTTTCTTCACGGCGGGGTAACTTTTAGTAATTTAATACCCATGCGTAGCCTGCCTTTCCGGGTTATTTATATGCTGGGTATGAACGAGGCCGATTTTCCGCGACGACAGTCGGCTAATGCTTTCGATCTGATGCAGGAAAACCCACAGCGCGGAGATCGTTCCCGACGGTTGGACGACCGCTATATTTTTCTAGAATCGCTGTGCTCCGCCCGGGAGTGTTTGTTTATAAGCTACCAAAGCCGGAATGTACGCACCGACAAAGAAAGCCTGCCAGCTGAAACCATTAACGAACTTGTAGATTACCTCGATGCTTGTTATCCGTACGCTAAGCCACCCCTATCAAAGCAAGTTTTTACTCAACACCCCTTACAGCCGTTTAATCCGGATTACTTCAATCCGGAACACCCGCAATTGTTTAGTTACGATAGTAGTTGGGCAATTAATCCGGGCAATATATCAGCTCAGGCGTTTTATCCGGTGGATGACGAAAGTTTGCCAGAAATTCCAGCGGACATTGTTGATGTCCGGCTTGCTGACTTGATTCGGTTTTTCAAAAACCCAGCCGCTGCATATTTACACCACCAATTGGGTATGCGCTTGCCGAGTGAAGAGGACAGTATTCAAAATCAGGAGCCGTTCAAGCTTGACTACCTTGAAGACTGGAAACTTAAGGCTGATGTTCTACAAAATCAACTTAGTGGTCAATCAGAAGATATTGCCTTTGGTTTATATCGGGGTAGTGGTCGTTTACCGCACGGTTTATCCGCTAAAATTGTTACCGAAAACACCAGAGCGGCAGTGCAGAATGTTTATCAAAAATTAATCCCTTTGTTGGCCGAAAGACCAGCAATAGAACCCCTGCGCATCGATATTCAATTAGGCCGCTGGCAGCTGAGTGGAGACATTCAGCCGTTTAATGCCAATGGAGTGATTGCCTATAGGGTCGGTAAATTACGCCCCATTGACCGTTTGACCCTGTGGATTCAGCATTTGCTGGTTGCTATTAGTCTGCCAAATTCAGGGCGGAGTGTAATGCTGGCCGATGATGAAACCTTGCATTTAAAGCCTTTGGGATCGGCTGCTGCAGAAAAGCACATGCTGGTTTTGCTGAATTATTACCTTAACGGGTTGCAAAAACCCCTAGTCTTTTTTCCTAAAACCAGCTGGGCCTGGTGTAATGAAGATAAAAACTGGCGTACAAAGTGGCTAGGCTCCGACTTCTTCCCCAGTCCCGGTGAGCGCGAAGATAAAGCTGTCGCAGTATTATTCCGGGATCGTGAGCCTCTAAATCAAGAGTTCCAAAGTATCGCGGCTGCAATTTACCAACCCATTCTTGATCATCAGGAGGAGGTGTAATGGTGACTTCAGGAAATTCAATGATAGAGCTCAAACCCTTTGCCATACCGCTCGATGGTATTACGCTAATTGAAGCAAGTGCCGGTACCGGGAAAACCTATAACATTACCAGTTTGTATTTGCGTCAGTTGTTGGAAATAGCGTTAACAGTAGAACAAATTTTGGTGGTTACCTTTACCAAAGATGCCACTGAAGAACTTCGTTCGCGGATCCGTCAGCGGGTACAACAGGCATTGGTAATTTTACAATCAGCAGATACGGAAACTACCTATAAAGATGATCCGGAATTAGTTGATTGGCTCAATCAGCGTGCGGAATATAAAACCATCGATGAAGTTCGTTTACGCGCGGCAGTGGTCAGTATCGATGAGGCTGCGGTGTTTACTATTCACGGCTACTGCCAACGCATGTTGCAGGACAATGCCTTTGCTACGGGTATGGCTTTCGAGCTAGACTTTATAGAAGATGAGGCCATGCTGCGGCAACAGGCGGCTGAAGATTTTTGGCGGCAATGGTTTGGCAATAAACAATCTGATCAGATGATCAACAGATTGCTTATAGCACAATGGAACACGCCGGATGTCTTATTGTCGGCAGTTAGCGAACAGTTGCAGCTCGATGAAGTCACGCTTTTGCCAGTGACTGGGTCGGTTTCTAAACTAGAAAAGCAATTGCACTCACAAACTGCTGGACTAGAAAATCTTCATCAAAAACTAGCCAGTAGCTGGCAACAGGAAGCCACGGAAGTTGAAAAAATCCTGACAAGTGATAGTGCTCTTAATCGTAAAAGTTACAACAAAAGCGCAGTAGAGAAAGCACTCAAATCTGCTACCGAAATTTCTGTAGCAAATAATTCATTCAGGCGCATGAATCTAGGTGCTAAATTTGAATTATTGACTATAGAAACCCTTCAAGAAAAAACCAAAGCTAAGTTTGTCACTCCAGAAAATCCGTTTTTTGAGATTTGTTCTATTTATCAGCAGCAGGTTGAGGGTATAAACCAGATCGTGTCAGTATATAAAACGGCTTTCCTGCTGGAAGCCCGTGGTTTTATAAAACAACACCTTAGCGATACAAAAATAGCGGCACAACAGCTTTACTTTAATGACTTGCTGAGTCACCTGGATTACGCACTGCAAAGTGATCAGGGCAGGCAGTTGGCAGAGCATTTGAGCGATCGCTACCCCGTTGCCATGATTGATGAATTTCAGGATACTGATGCAATTCAATATCGTATTTTCAAAACGATTTACACCCAGACTAACGCGGGTAGTTTGTGTCTTATTGGTGATCCAAAACAGGCAATATACAGCTTCCGGGGCGGCGATATTTTTACCTATATGCAGGCAGCTAAAGATGCCGATCAACGCTACTCATTGGGGGTTAACTGGCGCTCAAGCACAGGTCTAATTGAGGCCGTAAATTGTCTGTTTAGCCAACAACCAGAGGCGTTTATTCAGGATGCCATTCAATACCACCCAGTGCTGGCATCGCCAGTGGCTGACAAACAAAGGCTAACAATTGCAGGCGTAGAACCCGCTCCGTTTTTAATCTGGAAACTGCAATCGGAGGATCAAAACTCCAGCAAAGACAAGCTTCGCATCGGTGATGCGCGCGATGCGGCAGCGGCTCATTGTGCCAATCACATTTTGATGCTATTGGCTGAATCATTCGCAGTTCAAATCGGCGATCGGCGGGTCAAAGCGCGAGATATTGCAATTTTAGTGCGCAGTCATGCACAGGCGGCTTTAGTTCAAAAAGCGTTGCGGGCTAAAGGAATTAATAGCGTTACCCTGTCTAATAAAAGTGTTTTTGAAACTGAAGAAGCCAGTGCTTTGCTAAATCTTTTACACAGTGTTGAGCAATGTAACGACAGTAAATTACTTCGCTTTGTGCTTGCGGGTCGTTTATTCGGCTACAGTGCGCTGGAACTGCAGGCTTTAAACGATGATTCTAACGATTGGGAGCAATTACAACGGCGATTTTTTGATTATCGCTACAGCTGGAAAAAACACGGCTTTATGCAGGCTTTCCAGCAGCTATTTAAGCGCGAAGAGCTTGCAGCACGGATGCTTAGATTTTCGGATGGCGAACGCCGCCTAACGAATTTACTGCAACTGTTAGAGCTTTGTCAGCAAGCCGCAAGAACACGCCCGGGTGTCGAAGAGCTGCGGCGTTGGTTGCAGGATCAAATCGAACACTCCAGTGAAGGTGATGCCGCTAAATTACGCTTAGAAAGTGACGCAGGTCTGGTGAAAATAGTGACCATGCATTCCTCAAAAGGCTTGGAATATCCCATTGTCTATATCCCATTCCCCTGGAGTCCACCAGTATTGGGTATCCGCGGTAATGCTATTTATTATCACGATGAAAACCAGCAACCCTGCCTGCAGTTTTGTGCTGATAAAAAACAATTAGCGGCTGCAAACAAACAACGGGAAAGAGAGTTACGGGCGGAAGATGTTCGGCTGTTTTATGTTGCCATAACCCGTGCTGCAAAACTTTGTGTAATGAGCATGGGTAAAATTAATACCACCAATAATTCAGCCTTCGCCTGGTTATTATTCCCCGCTGAAAATGGGGTGAGTAATATGCGGGGCTACACCGAGGAACAAATATTTTCCCGGCTGGATGAACTAGCAATAGCATCAGAGGGTAGCATTGAAATCGCTGATCCACCTACGGAGATGTCACAGCTGCAGGGATACAATACAAATACTGCAAGTGCACCGGTTGCTAAACAATTTAAGGCGAGGATCGAACATAACTGGTGGGTGAATAGTTATTCCAGCTTAACCCGGGGGAAAGCCAGTGAACGGCCGGATTATGATGCTAGTAATATTAATATACTAACCTCCGGTAACGATGAAATACAGGCACTGCCTGCGGGGCCGGGTTTTGGTTTGTTTGTACATGAGCTTTTCGAGCACCTGGATTTTACCCAATATCAGGTAGCGGCTTTGCAAAAGCAAATCCAAGACTTGGCAGCTCGTTACAACCTGGTTGAAATTAACGCGGATAAAGGCAACGCCGTAGTTAGCATGGTTAAGAATGTATTGGCCACGAACTTGCCCGATGCAGGCTTAAAACTAGAGCAATTAGACCGCCAACAGCGTCTTGATGAAATGGAGTTTTATTTTTCGGTGGGGCAAATGAGCCAAGCAAAACTACAGCGGGCTTTAGCAGGTTTCCCGGCCTGGGAAAACGCTGCAGCACAGTTTGATTTCCCTAATTTTAAGGGCATGATGCACGGTTTTATCGATCTTATTTTCCGACACAATGGGCGTTATTATCTGGCAGATTACAAATCCAACAGATTGCAGGATTATGCTGCAAATAGCCTCGATGCTGCCATGCAAATCCACCGCTATCCACTGCAGGGTTTGATTTATGCTTTGGCACTGCATCGATATTTACAACAACGATTGCCAAGTTATTCCTTTACTGATCACTTCGGTGGTGTTTATTACTTATTTACCCGCGGAATGAAGCCCGGAAGCACTGATGGTATCTGGTTTAGACGACCTGATGAGAAACTAATCACAACACTGGATGGCTGTTTTGGAAGAGGGCGTTAAGGTGAGGATGAAATCCAAGGCGATGATTAACCCTATAAATGCCGCATTACAAATAGAATTGATTACTCGGGCCGACCAGCAATTGGCACAACATCTGTTAGCCCTAGAAAGTGCACCTATCGAAAACCTAGATCTGCTTATTGCCCTCACTAGTGCCGCCCTCCGGAAGGGGCAAATTTGTTTATCACTTAAAACTGATGCTGGCCTTGAAGCATTGGCAGTGTCGGTTGACCTGCAGGCATTGGCGGCGGTTTCTATTGTGGCATCAGCGGGTGCCGGGGGTCAGCCGTTGGTCTTGGCCGGTAACCGTTTGTATCTGGCGCGATATTATGCTTGGGAACAGCAAATTATTGCTGACTTGGCGCGCTTGCAGCAATCCAGCCCCAGCAGCGTTGATTTGGATATATTAAGGCAAGGATTGGCCAAGCAATTTTCTCAGTCATTTACGGGTATCGATTGGCAGCGGGCTGCTGCCTGTCTCGCAGTTATTCATAGATTGTGTATTATCAGCGGTGGTCCCGGCACGGGTAAGACTTATACCGTCGCGCGTATTTTGCGCCTGCTTCTGGATCAGCAGTTAAACACTCATGCGGATAAACCCCTGCGTATTGCCCTTGCGGCCCCGACCGGAAAAGCTGCAGGCAGGCTTACAGAGTCTATATTAGCCGCCGATGCGACATTGCTAGAAAAAATCCCACAAGCCCAAACGCTACATCGTTTACTTAAGATGCGGCCCGGGCGGGTTGTGCCACACTTTAATCGAGAGAACCCGCTGCCTGTAGATGTCTTAATTGTTGATGAAGTCTCCATGGTTGATTTACCCATGATGGCGCGTATTTTGGCGGCACTACCGCAGCATGCGCGTTTAATTTTATTAGGCGACCGTTACCAGCTGGGTTCAATTGAGGCCGGTCAGATTATGGCGGATCTTTGTGGCGCTGGCGGGCGAGAATACTCTCAGCAACTGGTGGATGAATTAGCGCCGATTTGTGGTGATAGCCTAGCCGTCGCACAAACACAGCTAACAAACATGAGCAATCATGTGATTACCTTGCAACACAGTCGTCGATTTGATGCCAACAAAGGTATCGGGCGCTTAGCCGCGGCAATTAACGCAGGTGATAGTCAGCAAGTATTCAGTACGCTGGAACAAGCCGATGATCAGTTTGATGGTCAACTCAGCTGGCAGGGCAGTGATGAAGCCAGTCTTGATGCCTTATTGCTTGAGCAGGTATTACCCCTGTTTAAACAAGTCCAGCAAAGCACAAACCCTGTCGAGGCATTGGCTTTGTTAAGTAATTTACGCGTGCTTTGCGCGGTGCATGAAGGCCCGCAAGGCGTTAAAGCTATCAATCGCAAGCTCGAAAAGCATCTAGGTATAGCTGAGCGACAGTTGTATCACGGCAAACCGGTGATGATCACAGTCAACCATTACGAGCAGAAACTCTTTAACGGCGATATCGGCTTAGTGTTACGCGCTGAAAATGGAGAGTTACGAGTGTTTTTCTTAACAGTAAATGGCTCGGTGCGCAGCATCCCACCCAGTCGCTTACCGTCGCACGAAACGGTTTATGCCATGACTATTCATAAAAGCCAGGGATCAGAGTTTAATCAAGTTATCTTGGTTCTACCTCAGCTCGATAGCCTAGTTGTTACCCGGGAGCTTCTCTATACTGGTGTCACCAGAGCACAAGAAAAAGTGATTGTTTGTGCCGATGAAACAGCATTGACTAAGGCTGTGAACAAAAAGAGTGGGCACGACAGTGGCTTGTTTTCCGCCCTTTGGTAGAGGGTGTGAATGGCTCACAGAGCCTCTTAGCGTTATGGCCACAAGCATGTGTCATGCTGTATCTGTTTTAGCCTCCAGTAGATTAATTATGATAAAGGTTTATTATTTATGATAACCTATGCTAACTTGATGATTCTATAAAGTGTATCCTAATATCATCCGTTGGATAACAGAAAAAAAACGATAATTGAGTGTGAAAATAGTGAAGGTGTGCTAACCGAGTTTGATTTATTTTCATAAGGGAAGGGTTGAAAGTTGACAGTTAACATAAGTCTTATCAGCAAGAATAAGACGGATATTCGCGCGCTAGCAATAGCGCTTGAAAATCGTGCTCAGGATACTTGTCGTTTAAGCTCAAAATCTGAAGCTGATGTAGGAATTCTTTTTGTGGATTCCTATCCGGCTGATGCTTGGCAGAAGGTTCGCGATAAGCTGGGGTTTCCCACGATACTTGTTTCATCTATGGCCTTGCCAGGTGAGGCGCTGTTAATTGAAAAGCCAGTAAAATTCACAGCTTTGTTAAATTTGATTCTCGCAGTGGAAGAAAAACAGACTGGGGGAACAACTTCTGGAAAAATTGAAAGCGAGAGGCTTGAAAAAGCCGAAAAAGCCGAAAAAGCCGAAAAAGTAAGCTCCAGTGAGGTCTACGAAGACGATATATTGCAGGTAATAGAGGAGGCGGTCAGACAAACAGCTAAGAATACTGTTTCGCGAGTTAAAAAAGGGACTAAAGTAAAGCGCTCGGGAGCAAAGCCTGTATCAAAAAGACGAGCGAAAATAGCAAACAGTTTAAACAAAACTAAACCTGGCAATGTTATTCATATAACTAATAAAAGAGCTCGTTTTTCACCATCTGGCTATCTCGTAGGGTATTTGGCAGATGTGATTACAGAAAAACATTCAGGCAAAATTAAACTCTTTGAGTGGGGTGATATGTGGCTTTTAGTTGATGAGAGCCAAAAATCCATCAAATCCAATGTTAGTAAGAGGGTTTTACCCCATCTGACTGTCATGCCGATAAAAGAAATTCCCGTGCGTGTACTATCTACAAGTGAACAGGCAAAATTTGTTTTAAAGGAAAAGTTATCACTTTCTATCGAAGATCTTCTATGGCTTATCTCACCGCTTGTCGCTGGGGAGGCCCTTCCAGAGGGGCTTTCTCAGGACAAAAAGATTTTATTGAATACATGGCCAAATTTTACGCAGTATAACTCAGCCTCTGTGTTCTTGGCCGTGACAAGCTATTGGGTAACTCAGCCAGCATCAATAAATGAATTAGCGAAACTATTTGGCCTCTCTATCAAGGAATTGGCTGCTTTCGTGACTAGCTGTTACCTGTGTGATTTTCTGGATATCGCTAAGAATGATATTAAGAATGAGCTTGTTTTGGAAAAAACAAATAAAAATGTGAAGATGAGAACCATATTCCGTAAAATGCTAACCAAACTTAGGCATACCAAATAGTGGAACTACCACAGCTTAAAATTATTTTTGCAGGCTCTGTCGGTGCCGGTAAAAGCACGTCAATTCATGCTGTTAGTGATATTGAGCCATTTCAGACAGAAGAAATAGCAACCGATGAAACCCGGCACCTGAAGAGAAAAACAACTGTGGGGATGGACTATGGTCGTATGAATCTCGATGAAACGACTTCCATCCAACTCTATGGAGCCCCTGGGCAGGAACGCTTTGAGTTCATGCGGGAGATTCTTGGGGAGGGTGCGCTAGGTGTGATTATTTTGATAAACAATGCCACTGAGAGCCCACTGGACCAGCTTGACCGCTACCTGAAGACATTTTCCGCGCATATGCAGACCCGGAGTATTGTTGTTGGCATCACATTTACGGATGTAAAAGATACTCCTAGTTTGCCTGATTACCGAAATTTTCTTAAAAAAACACCTGATAGCACTATACCCGTGTTCACTTTAGATGCCAGAAATAGCGATATGGTGCGTACGCTGGTAAAAACACTGATTTATCGCATTGACCCCTCTTTGTCATTAAAACGCTGATATGAATACGATACTTTCATTACGTGATTACTGTGTAAGCTTTGGAAAACGTCAAATTCTCGTTGGCCTTAATCTTGACTTGGACGATCAAGGTGTAACGATAATAATGGGTCCTTGCGGTACTGGAAAATCTACACTACTAAGATCACTTTCAGGGCACAACGATGCATCTTCTTGGTTTCTTTCGACGGGTGATGTGCACTATCTGGGCGAGCTTTTAGGGACCCTTGGGCGACCAATTCTGGTACAGCAAAAGCCGAAGTTGATGGTATCTTCTGTGCTGGACAACATTATTCACAGGCTTGAAAGACGAAACACATTGGACCGTCAACAGCAATCTGCACTCGCCTGCCGAATGCTTGATCTATATGGAGTTTCATACATCAAGGGATCACTGAACAAGCAAATAACAGAACTACCACTGATGACACAGCGAATAATTTCGATTATGAGTGCTGTGATAAATTCACCGCCGTTATTGATGATAGATGAACCAACTGCGGATCTGAGTGCTGAGCAGGCTGCAGAAATTCTTGCTGTAATAAGCTGCATATCAAAAAAATATGCAGTCCTCGTTATTCTTCATAATCAAAATCAAGCGCGCGAGCTTGGGGGCAACATAATATTTGTCGCAGGCGGCCGTATCCAAGAGTGCAAAACTACCGACTCATTTTTAAACGCAGCAGAGTCGGAAGCTGGAAAAGATTTTGTCCGTACAGGTACCTGCATGGTTCCTGCTCCGGACACACTAGTTGAAGACCTTGACCCAGAGTATTTACAGAAGTATGTGCCGGTCACTTTGCCATTCGAAAAACCTAAACTGATTCCTTTTGGACCAAGTGGTTTTCGTTGGTTGTTGCGTGGGAAGTTGGCATCTATGCCACGACCAGGGTTAAGCCGAAGTCTTGATGAAGATATGCTGGCGCTAAAAAAAGTCAATGTAAATTACCTGATTTCTTTGGAAGAGCATTGCCATTATCCAGCTGAGACTATCAAGCAATACGATATTGGTTTATTGCTAATGCCAATTGTAGATATGCAGGTACCAAAAATTGATGAAACTGTTGAAATGATTCAACGAATGGGCTTGCTAATAGATAATGGAAACACGATAGCAGTCCATTGTAAAGCTGGGCTTGGACGAACGGGTACATTATTAGCTTGTTATTTAATCTTCACTGGTTTGGATGCAGGTGAGGCGATAACAAAAGTTCGTTGCCAGGACCCACGTATGATACAGTCTAGCGTACAAGAAGATTTTATATCCACATTTTATGTTTTTACCACAAGGGTCCATAAGAAGAAGCCCTTATTTACCATCCCACCTAGGAGATAGAACTATGGCAACACTCGATAATGAACTTCAAAAAGCAATTAGTACAATTCCAGAATGCCTTGCTGCAGGATATGTTGATATCAGCACAGGCATGATGCTGGCAGTAAAAACGGTAGATTCACACCCTAGTGAGGTGATGGATTTGTTAGCAGCAGCAACATCTGATTTGTTTCAGGGCCCAAATGTAATCGCCATTGAAGATGTTTTTAAAAAAGCACGCGGCATTAAAGATAGTGATCTGCATTACTTTCAGGAAATGCTTGTTATGAGTGACAATTTACTTCATATATTTATTCGCGGCAAAAACTATGGGGATCATATTGTAACTTTTGTTTGCCGTAAATCAGTCAATATGGGTATGGCACTCACTAAGGCACGCATGGTTATGCCTAATCTGGAAGCTGCTCTTTAAAAAACAATTTGGAGCTAACTTGTCGCCGATTATTTAAAGTGAACGATCGGCGACAGTTTTAAAATATGAATATAGATAAAATAAAAACATTATTTACTGGTATTTTTAAAAATTCCAGTAGCGTGAATATTGGTGGTGAATCAAAAAACATAGTGGCGTCCACTAATAAATCTGAAGTTAATGTAGCAGATACTACTAACACAAAAACGCAAGCTGAAGCTGCTGCTGACCCAAGCGTGCCCACAGGGGAGACGCTCGAGGAGCTACTTCAGAGGGCAGTTAACGAAATTCCTGAATGTCTTGCTGCGGGCTACATTGATCTTGAAACCGGTATGCTATTGGCTGTAAAAACAGTGAAGTCACATCCAATGGAAGTGATGGATATGCTGGCAGCTGCAACCGCCGATTTATTCCAGGGTGAAAATGTGCTTGCGATTGAAACTACTTTCAAAAAATCACGCGGTATTGAAGATGAAAACCTTCACTATTTTCAGGAAATACTCATTCTCAGTAATAATTTGTTACATGTGTTTTTGCGTGGTAACAAATACAATAACTACATTGTTACCTTTGTCTGTCGTAAATCTGTTAACCAGGGGATTGTGTTAACCAAAGCGCGCCGAATACTACCACTTCTTGAAGCAGCACTCTAACAAAATAATAATGAACTAACAGGGGTATATCCTCATCGGCCATCCATGGGTGGCCTTGGCGAGGTCGGAAATTAGAATGGAAAAAGATAAAATAAAATCAATATTAACTAAGCTTATCAGCAAGTCTAGTCAGATAGAGGCAGTGGCAGTGATGACTCGTGATGGTATGCCCTTGGTTTCAAGAATGGATGCAGAGATGGACTCTGGCACCTTGAGTGCTATATCGGCCTCGTTATTATCTCTAGCAGAGAGAGCACTTAAGGATATGTCTAAGGGTGATTTACAGCAGGTTTTGATTCATGGAACTGGGGGTTTTGTAATCTTGGTGGGTGTTGGTAATAATGCCGTGCTGTCAATTATTTCGGCGTTTGATTCAAGGCTTGGAATGTTATTGCATGAGGCTAGGTTATCTGCACGAGAAATTGCTGACTTACTATAGCATATTGCTCTAATAGGCATTTGATTTATATGGTTAATTTGACATTTAACAATAACACCTACCAACACCAAAATGATGAGACAGTTTTGGATACTCTTTTAAGAAATGGAGTTGATGTAGCATTTTCCTGCCGGAATGGTGTTTGCCAAACCTGTTTGGTTCGGGCAGTAGTGGGCGAAGTAAGTGAAGAAAGTCAAAAGGGATTAAACAATTGGCTAGTAGAAAAAAATTATTTTCTACCTTGCAAATGTAATCCCGTTACTGATCTGGTTATTGAGGAACGGCAAGATGCAGACTTTATAAATACGGCAGTAGTTAGTGATAAGAAAAATGAATCTTGGGATTCAAAATCCGAGGACCAATCTTTAAAAAGCATTACTAAAAGTAATAAACAAACAGAAGAGGTTGCTTATCCTTCACCAATTCCTGAACTATGGGCTGCATTAAATAATGGCGAGCTGCTTCATGAAATTCTGAATGAATTTTATGATGCAGTATTCATAGATCCTATTCTTTCACCTTATTTCAAAAACTCAACCAAACAGCGGGCCAAGGAGAAGGTTTATTCTTTTTATCGTCGTGTTTTTACCGGAGAAGAAATTTACTTTGGAGACCGCCCTCGTAATGCACACCATTGGATGGTGATCAATAACAGTGTATTTGAACATAGAGAAAATTTACTGGAGCACTACATGCGTAAGCATGGACTCAGTGAAAAAATGATTCACAAATGGCAACAGCTTGAAGAGCTTTATCGGCCCGATATTCTAAAGGACAAGCCAAGGGGGCGTATGGTGGGCGATATTGAGACACCAGCATCGGGGTTTGGAAAAATAGTTCTTGATATGGGCGGGATCTGTGATATTTGCAATAATGAAATTGAAACTGGTCTGGAGGTAAGTTACCATCTGCGCACTGGTGAGGTCTGTTGTAATAACTGTTCAAATAATTAATGTCGTTCAACGAGGGTGTAAATTTAAATTGACCACCCTAATCCCTAGATGGAGCTGCGAGATGATGTGTAAGATATTGGTTTCACTGTGGAATCAATAGCTCGTGCAGTATCTGTGTTTCTGTCTGAGGATTGGAGGATATGAAACCTTTGCGAACAGCAGTGTATATCGACTATAATATGTCGGTTAATTTGAATGTTTCAGTGGCTTGATAGTGCTGAAGCGTGTTCTTGGTAGGATACTCATGAGCGACTTGAAATGATTTAAGCGATTCCTTCATGTCCTCAGCGTGCGAACGCTGGAGTGTTTGGTTGATTGTGTCTGGTTATTAAAACCGGACAATCAATAGAAATCAGGGGCAGTTTGCCCTTTTTTTGTGCCTGTAGATCATATGAAACTTGCTATGAGCTTAGGTTGGAGTTTTATAGAATATGTCGAATTCACGCCTGAATGATTTGTTAGGCCCGTTGGTTGGAGAGCTGGGCTATGAATTTGTCGGTCTGGAAATGACATCAGAACCGGGCAATCGAATATTACGGGTATATATAGATACCCAAAGCGAAGCTGGGCTGGTAATTAATGATATTGCCAAGGTCAGTCGTGAGTTAGCTGCCATTCTGGATGTGGAAGACCCTATCAGCGGCAAGTATCGGCTGGAGGTTTCTTCGCCTGGTTTGGATAGGCCGTTGTTTAATTCGGCACAGTTTAAAGCAGTAATCGGCGAGAAAGTTCGTCTGTCGCTTTATGGTCCGGTTGCCGGGCGGCGCAAGTATGTCGCAGATTTACTAAGCGCCGATGATGAAGGCATAGAGCTATTGTACAAAACCAATACCGTTACAATAGCCTATACCGATATTGCGAAAGCTCGAATAGAGCCTGATTTTGAAAAAATTATGCGTGAGGCTGGTTCACATTAATCAGTTTTAACCTGAAAACAAATTAAGTACAACTGAAACACCGAGTACGGAGTGTCGGAAAATGTCTAAAGAAATACTGTTAGTTGCAGATGCAGCGGCCAATGAGAAAGGCCTGAGCAAAGAAATTATATTTGATGCTGTTGAAATGGCACTTGCTACTGCGACCCAAAAACGCCATAAAGAAGATATCGAGGCACGGGTTGCAATCGATCGCACCACTGGTGAATATGAGACTTTTCGCCGCTGGGAAGTAATGGAAGATGATGATGAGCTGGAATTCCCGGAGCGTCAAATTCGACTCACTGAAGCCCACGAGTATGATCCTGAAATGGAGATTGGCGGGCATCTGGAAGAAGCCATTGATTCGGTAGAATTCGGGCGCATCGCAGCTCAGGCGGCCAAACAGGTTATCGTGCAACGCATGCGTGAAGCCGAACGGGCACAAGTTGTTGAACAATTCGAGAAACGCTTGGGTGATCTGGTTAACGGTATCGTTAAGCGAGTAGAGCGCGGTAGTGTTTTTCTGGATTTGGGCGGTAATGCTGAAGCCTATATTCCAAGCCGCCATATGGTTCCCGGCGAATCGGTCCGTCCTGGTGACCGCCTGCGCGGCCATCTGTTTGAAATTAAAAGTGAAGTCCGCGGCCCACAGCTGTTTGTCAGCCGGGTTAATAAAGAATTTTTGATTAAACTGTTCGAGCTGGAGGTTCCCGAAATAGATCAGGAGCTGATTTCAATCATGGGTGCATCCCGTGATCCAGGTCGTCGCGCCAAAATTGCAGTGCGGGCCGAAGATAAACGCACCGATCCCATCGGTGCCTGTGTTGGTATGCGCGGTTCGCGGGTACAGGCTGTTTCTAACGAACTGGCGGGCGAACGCATTGATATTATCTTGTGGGACGAGAATCCAGCACAATTTGTAATTAATGCAATGGCACCGGCTGAAGTCGCTTCAATTATTGTTGATGAAGATAACCATGTTATTCAGATTGCAGTAGAAGAAGAAAATTTGCCGCAGGCAATTGGTCGTGGCGGGCAAAACATCCGTCTGGCGGCAGAATTGACCGGTTGGAAGCTAAATGTAATGACCTTAGAGGAAGCCGAAGAGAAGGGTTCTGAAGAAGCCAAGGAAACTTTGCAGGTGTTCGTTGATAAGCTAGATGTAGATGAAGATGTTGCCATGATATTGGTTCAGGAAGGCTTCACAAACATTGAAGAAATTGCCTATGTACCGGAATCTGAAATGCTCGCCATTGAAGAATTCGATGAGGATATCGTTACTGAACTCAGGGGTCGCGCGCGTGATGCGCTGCTAACCCAGTTGATTGCTCAGGAAGAAGACCTGGAAGACAACCAGCCGGCAGATGACCTTTTGAATCTCGAAGGGATGACCAAGGGAATTGCCTTTCGCTTAGCAGCAATCGGCATTATTACCCAGGAAGATCTGGCTGAGTGCGCCACAGACGAGCTGGAAGAAGTTCCAGAATTGGATGAAGAGACCGCCGCGGCCTTGATTATGAAAGCCCGTGCACCATGGTTTGAAAACGAGGATTGATTCAGTCTTTCTGAATTAACGGTCGGGAGAATAAACAAATGTCACAAATTACAGTAGCTCAACTAGCCGAAGTGCTGGGCGTGAGTGTAGATAAATTGCTAGAACAGTTCAAAGAAGCCGGAATTGAAGCCGAAGGTGCTGGCTCGGCGGTATCAAACGAGAGTAAACGCATACTGTTAACTTGGTTACGCTCATCCCATGGAAAGCAGGAACGGGAAGTAAAAGCCCCACGCAAAGTTACCCTCAAACGCAAGTCTTTCTCGGAATTAAAAGTTTCTGGCAGTGGCCCGCGTGCCAGCGCGCGTACGGTGAATGTTGAAGTTCGTAAAAAACGCACCTATGTAAAAAGAGCCGATGTAGAAGCAGCTCAAGGTAGCAATGCCGAACGGGAGGCAGCGCAAAAAGCACTGGATGAATCACGCTTGCGGCGGGAGACTCAGGAGCAAGAAATTCGCGCAGCTGATGAAGCAAAAGCTGCAGCCAAGCAGGCAGAGCAAGATGTTTTAGATGCGGCTAAAAAATCCGAGCAAGATGCGCTAAATGCTGAAGCCGCTGAACAACAATCGGGGGAAGACGAAGTGGATGCAAAAGTTCGTGCTGAAGCCGACGCCAAAGTGAAAGAAGAAGCCGATAAAGTATCTGCGGAAGAACGGCGGCATAAGGATGCACGCGAAAATCGTGAAAAAGAAGAAAGAAGGCGTGCACTTAAAGGCGAAAAAGCGCCGGGTGGCAAGCAAACAAAAACCACTTACGGGCGCAAACAAATTCATGTTGCCAGAGGTGCTTCTGCACGGAAAAAACCTCATTCTGCACGCCGTCCAGCGGCTGCGGCATCCGGTGAGCATGCATTTGTTCAGCCAACAGAAGAGATAATTTATGATGTAGCAATCCCGGAATCCATTACGGTTTCTGACCTAGCCAAAGAGATGGCGGTTAAGGCAACTGAGGTCATTAAAGTGCTAATGGGGATGGGTGCGATGGTAACTATTAACCAATCGCTGGACCAAGATACTGCAACCCTGGTAGTGGAAGAGATGGGACATAACGCCCATCCGCTTGAAGCTACGGATGATGAAAAGGGTGTGCTTGGGGATGATATAGAAGCGATTGGCGAAGAAGTGGTGCGCCCGCCCGTAGTAACAATTATGGGTCATGTTGATCACGGCAAAACATCGCTGCTGGATTATATCCGCAAAACCCATGTGACCGAGGGCGAGGCCGGTGGCATTACCCAGCATATTGGTGCTTATCATGTAACTACCGATAATGGCCAAATTACTTTCCTCGACACACCCGGACACGCGGCATTTACATCAATGCGTGCACGCGGTGCACAGGCTACCGACATTGTAATTTTGGTGGTTGCAGCAGACGATGGGGTCATGCCACAAACCAAAGAAGCGATTCAACACTCGCGTGCAGCTGGTGTACCAATCATCGTTGCAGTAAATAAAATTGACCGGGAAAATGCCGACCCTGAAAAGGTTAAAAATGAACTGTCAGCCGAAGAAGTTATCCCTGAAGACTGGGGTGGTGAAGAGCAGTTTGTGAGTGTTTCAGCCATAACAGGTGAGGGCGTAGACAGCTTATTGGATGCCATTACCGTGCAGGCAGAACTGATGGAGCTTAAAGCCTGGCCAGAAAACCCGGCTCGTGGCCTGGTAGTTGAAGCCAGTCTGGACAAAGGCCGGGGGCCAGTATCGACCATTCTGATTCAGGATGGTACCTTGAAAAAAGGCGATATGATTTTGGCTGGCACTAAATTTGGTCGGGTTCGGGCTATGTTTGATGAGTCTGGCACCACAGTAACTGAAGCCGGCCCATCCATGCCGGTTGCGGTACTGGGTCTTTCGGGCGTTCCCGAAGCTGGTGACAGCATGATTGTGGCAGCCAATGAAAGGCGCGCACGCGAAGTGGCTCAAGAAAGACATGAGCATGAGCGCGAAAGCCGTCTGGCGGCACAACAGGCAGCAAAATTACAAAACCTGTTCGACAATATGGGCAAAGATGAAAAGCTGGAAGTGAATGTGCTGGTCAAGGCCGATGTTCAGGGCAGTGTGGAAGCGCTAAAAGAATCGTTAATTAAAATGTCAAATGACGACATTGAAGTTAATGTTATTTCCAGTGGCGTTGGCGGAATTACAGAATCCGACGCTACATTGGCGCATGCATCCCAGGCAATTTTGATTGGCTTTAATGTGCGTGCCGATGCTAAAGCCCGCAAGATTATTTCTGACAGTGGCCTTGATTTGCGTTATTACAGTATTATTTATGATGCCATTGATGATGTGAAGCAAGCTTTGATCGGTACTTTAGGTACGGAAACCAAAGAGAACATTCTTGGCACTGCAGAAGTTAAAGATGTATTTAGATCTTCACGGATGGGGCCAATTGCCGGCTGTATCGTCACCGAAGGTGTGGTGCGTAGTGCCAACCCAATTCGCGTACTACGGGACAATGTCGTTATCTATGAAGGCGAGCTTGAGTCCCTGCGGCGACATAAAGATGATGTCAGCGAAGTTAAAGCGGGTACCGAATGTGGTATTGGTGTTAAACAATATAATGATGTACGCCCTGGCGACAGCATCGAATGTTTCGAGCGTATCGAAGTCCAGCGGACGCTAGATGCGGCTGAAGAGTAACAGGTAGGACAATGACACCACGGGAGTTTACTAGGTCAGAACGGGTTGCAGCACAGCTGCACCGCGAGATCGCACAAATTATTCAAAAGGATGTAAAAAATCCCGATGTTGGTTTTGTTAGTGTCTCGGAAGTTGTTGTTACCCGGGATATTTCCATGGCTCGGGTATATGTAACTGTTTTTAACTCCGAAGAAGCTGCTGTTTCGATTAAAGCTCTGAATAAAGCCGCTGGTTTTATTCGCAAACAAGTAGGGCACAAAATGCGCATGCGTTATGTGCCCGAGCTGCGCTTTTTACATGATGCATCAGTGGAAACCGGCGCGCGGATTGACGAACTCATCGCCAAAGCCTTGCACCAGGATGCCGACCATCCCGATTGGGATCCTGATAACAGCGACAACGACAGCGATAACGATATCAAGTAATGGCTCGGCAAAGACGCGGCCGCGATATTCACGGTATTTTATTGCTGGATAAACCGGCAGGCATCAGTTCCAATCGGGCCCTGCAAATCGTTAAGCGAATATTCCAGGCTAAAAAAGCCGGTCACACCGGCAGTCTCGATCCCTTCGCTACCGGCTTATTACCCATTTGCTTCGGTGAAGCCACCAAAGTGTCAGCCTTTATGTTGGATGCCGATAAATGCTATCGGGCAACCGCTAAGTTGGGCGAAAAAACCACGACTGCAGATTCAGAAGGTGAGGTTTGTGAACAACAACCGGTGCCAGACTTAAGCGATGCTGAAATTAATGCAGTATTTGCTGGTTTTCATGGCCCACAAACACAAATCCCACCGATGTATTCAGCGCTTAAAATGGATGGCAAAAAACTCTATGAGCTGGCCCGTAAGGGAATAGAAGTAGAGCGACCTGCACGCAAACTATTTATCCATAAGCTTGAGCTTTGTGGGTGGAATAAACCTCAACTTGTTTTCGATGTTTGCAGCTCGAAAGGGACTTATATTCGCGTGCTTGCCGAAGACATTGCTATTGCATTAGGGAGCTGCGCCCATCTTACTGATCTACGGCGCACGCGGGCAGGGGACTTCAATGTGGAGCACGCCCTCAGCATTGAACAGTTGGAACTATTGCTGAGGGAGGATGAGTCAGAAACACAACTGGATAACTTATTATTGCCTGTTGATGCTGCATTACAGGACTTTTCGCGGCTTGACTTAAGCCCGCAACAAGCGCTTGAAATTCACCACGGTAGGCCGCTGGATATTCTTGATATCAAGGTTTCTAATATTTCAAATACCGATTTAATACGCATCTATACCGTGGATAAACATGGCCGCAGCTATTTAATGGGGATGGCTAAAATCGAAGATCAAAAACTTAAATCCGTGCGCTTGTTTCCTGGTTTGGCCACTCCCGCACAAACCGGAATCCAGCATAAAAAAACCCCGTAAATCCTTCGATTTACGGGGCTATGTTGCAGCCGCTAAAGCTTAGAAGCGTTTACCAAAATTTAAACTGTATATAATTGGGTCAATATTTACATTCCCCAGTGAAACACCATCTAGTCTCGCTTTGCTAGAAAGGTCAACATAACGAACACTTGCGTTAATCAACCAGTTATTCGATAAATTGAAATCTGCACCCGCCTGTAGCGCGAAACCAAATGAATCACTAAGGCTTAAGCGAGTACCATCCAGCGCGCCTCTGGTGCTTTCATCCCAGAAAAAAGTGTAGTTAATGCCTAAGCCTATATAGGGGTCGAAAGTGGCTTTAGGCATAAAATGGTAATTCAGGCTAACGGTAGGTGGTAAGTGCTTGGCAGAGCCAACTGTAGCGCCACCATCAGCTAGTGTAATATCATGCTCAAACGGCCAGGCCGCCAGTACTTCCAGTTCGATGTTTTGTGTCATCATTTTACCCAATGTGAAGGAAAACGATGTGGCATCTTCAACGGCTACAACAGGGTTGTTGTTGGAGTCTGGGGCAATCACGGAAAAGCCTGCGCGAACGATCCAGTCAGTTTCTGCTACAGCAAGTCCTGATGCTAATATTAAACTGCTAGCAAGTATGGTTTTAGTGAACTTCATATTGTACTCTCCTATTTATAGTAAATTTATTTGCTTTGGTGGAACTTTATATTTTCCTGCTTAATGCAGTTTGACTTGGGTTATAAATCCATCAAATAATGTTGATGTTTTTGTTATTTCAAGTAGAAAATTCTAAATAAACAGCTGATATGACACTGGCATGAGCGATAGTCAAATCTGCTGTATGGTCGTTTAAGCCGTCGCCGGCAATGGGTTTTCTATTGGTGTTTTCAGTGAAACACTATTATTATCTTTCATGTGGTGTATCTCCTGTTGGTTGTTGATCCTCCAAGGTCAATCAACAGGATACACCGCTTTTTAATTTAACTCATACACCAGAAGTCAGCATAGCTCGCTACTCGTAGTGTGGCTGGTTTTTCGAGTTACGGGTGGATTGCAATATTACCAAATAATTTAGACAACAAACTCTTCTTACTTGCCTTAGGGGAGTCCTCAACAGCACTTTCGTCTGATTCAACATACACACTGCTTATTGCGCGCATGGCACAAAATAATGTAAATACATACCTTTGTGGTATTTTCAGCTGTTTGGTGGTAGCGCCTATCGATATTGGGTTTAGTGCCCAAGTAGCGACTATTTGGTCTACATGCTCAAATACAGTTAATTTTGATAAATCCGGCCAGTAAATTATTCCTATCTCATTCGTTAGGCTTGTGCCCGCAGGTAAGCGGCCTTTGCTGGCAAGTAGCGCAGCTTCCCAGACTATTTCTGTGGCGTTTAGAGCAGCAGTATTGACTAAGTCGGAGTTAGGGCCAACCTGCGCTAGCTTGGTATCATTAAATGTTGGGTTAGCTTGAGCATGCTTCAGCTTACTCCAATCAAAACAATAAAAGTTCTGACTGCTGAGCTCATATAAAACTCTGCCAGCAGTGGTTGTGATGATCACATCCGTCTTACTGAACTTTGCCACATTTATAGCTTTGGATAAATAATGGTATAGGTATTTCTCTGGCGTAATATATATTTGTCTTAAGTTACTGGGGTCGTCTAAGTCTACATCCTCGTTAGAACCTATGTATTTACGCAGTTTAAACCGGTGGTGCGATTCGAGATCACCGCTTGCCGGGTTATTGCTGTTGTCAGGGCTTAACGCTGAACCTGAGTTACCGTAACTGGTAGTGGCTGTATTAAGGTTCTGGCTGTCAGAACCTCGCGTGATTTTTGGTATTGTTACAGTTGTTAGGTTTTCTTCCACTGGTTTGACGAGTTTGAATATCTTATCAATAACCTTTTTTAAGTCATTCTGTTGTATTGGCTTTACCAGGCCAAAAAGGCGGTTTTCGCCTGTGCCATCAATAAACTCTTCTGTCGGCGCATGCAGTATGATGGCATATTTATTATGGTTTTCTAAGGTTTCAAGGAAATCTTTAGTGATATTAGGACTATGGTCTAGTATCAGTAGTTCGGCCTCCTTGTTGATCTTACATAACTCAGCATTAGGGCATAAACCGGAGTTAAAGAAATATCTCAATGAGGCCCTAGTGATGTTGTCTAAGTCTTTTAAACCAACTTGTAATTTAGATGATACATTCATGTTTTACTCTTTTTTAGTTTTTCTATTGAGTGTTAAATTTCTAACAACATGATCCATGCTACCATTTTATTTATGGGCTTCCAATCACAAATTAGTTAACCCTACTTGGATGCGTAGGTTCTGACGGATACTGAGCGCATGATATTGGTTTCACAGTGGGATCAAGAGCTGGTGCTATGTACTGTCATGAACCTTTTTATTTAAGGAATTCCCAATACTCAGCCTGACAATGTGTCTATCAGGTCTAACATAAACTCTGAGTCTTCTTGGGTTTGGTTTTCCCATGACTCAAAACCGAGTGACTGCAGGATCTTCAGGCCTTTATCTTCGTTGTGCATATCGTTGAGTAACCCCCTAATATCTTCAGCCTTATTCGATAATTTTGGGCCGACCAGGAAAATATGTCGAATCACAGATATTTGGCTAGTAATAATTGGCCTGATTTGGCTTTTGACGAATTTAGACATGTCATCATAGGCATCCAGTAGGAAAAAGCCTGCATCTGCGCTCTCGTTGATAAGGTTTTTAGCAACCAGCACATAGTTCTTTTGTTTTTCTATGGTTATATTTTTTACGCTTAAGTCAGCAGGTTCAAGCATAATCATACCCACACTATTAACCTGTGGATCATCCGCCATGGCGATGGTGCAGTTTTCTTTTAAATCCTCAACAGATTGAATATCGGAATCATCTTTGACACAAATCACAGCCTCATCTGGCTTATCTGCCGGTGCTGCAATCGCTAAAAAACCCTTTTCCCGGATTAACATGGCAGCCTCATAAGGATTTGCAAAGATAATATCTATTTTGTCATCAATAATATCTTTTCTTTGTAAATCAAATGAATCATAAAGTTCCAGGTGGATACCATCACCGGTCTTTTTCTGTAGCCAGGTATTAAAAATATACCAGCCAGCGATGTAGTCAGGTGAGAAATCGGGGCTTACCGTCATTGTGTAAGTCATGCTTTTTTCTCCTCTGCCAACATGTCCTTGTAGATCTCGGTTAGTTCTTTAATTTTGGTTCTTGAGGGTTTTCTTCTAATTGAAGCAAAACCAACAGTTTTGCCGTCGCGCACATTAGGAACAACAACGGCATATACCCAGTAAAAAGAGCCATCTTTTCTCAGGTTTTTGACATATCCACGCCACTTCTTTCCTTGGTTTTTTACGGTATCCCATAGATCTTTGAAAGCCGCACTAGGCATATCAGGGTGGCGTAGAATGTGATGAGGTTTTCCGGTTAATTCACCCATCTCGAAACCGGACATCTCTACAAAGGCTTGATTGCAGTGCGTAATGATTCCGTCGATATCAGTACGCGAGACAATTAATTTGCCCTCTGGAAATGGGATCTCTTCATCAGTCAGAGTCTTTTCACTCTGGGAGCCATCATGGTAATTAATTTGCACTTTAGTCATTGTAGAGCCCTTTGTAGATTAGATTAATTCAGATATTTTCTTTGCAGCTCGTTTTACATCAAGAAAAATCAAGCCTAACTTGGCGTTAGCTTTTGCCATTAGTGTTAACACAGCATCATCACCAGCTCTTACCATTAAAACATACCCACTGCCGCCTTTAATCAATACTTGGTCCAAGTCACCCCTGGATAATTCCTGGGCTGTTCTATCACCCAGTGATAGCATTGCAGCACTCATTGCACCTACGCCATCCTCATCAACTGAGGATGGTAGTTGCGCTGCCATTACCAATCCATCGGTAGAAATGATAGCTGAAGCTTCTACATCAGCTGAGGAACTATTTAATTCGTTTAATACATTATCTAACATTTCTGTACGCATGACCCTACTCCTAAAATATTCATCGGTGTATCCGATGAAAAATACAAGATGCGATATATAGTATCGCTATACATTAAGTTATTTTTTTACTTTGCACAGCGATTTTGCCGTAGCTTTGTTTTTTTAATCTTCTGGCAATATCGGGTATCCATACCTGATATGTGGCAGACACTATTGTCAGTGGTACTACAAAGCACTCAACCAGCAACGGTTAATTTATTACCTTTTCATTACCTTTGAACTAGTGTAGCTTGTCTTGACTATACACTAACCATAGTCTTAGCTCGGTCAGTATATTTCTCACCTCTGCCACTTCCTTCCTTGACCAGTTTTGCTTTCCCCTGCGGTAGAAATGATTGCAGATTGTAGTAGCTTCAAACTAGCTTAGATTCATCCATCGCTTGCGAGCGTACTATACTCGCACCGAAGTAGTAAAATTATACTCTTTCACAAAAGCTGATATATTTGATAAACCTACAGAATAAAATGCAATTATCATGCCATCATCTAAGCAAAGCCGAATATGTTGGAGATTAGCATAGACTAGCGTAGTTTTAAATAGTTTATGGTTGGTGTTGAAGGAACCTTCGAGTTGATTGGTGTTAAATAAGTGACTAATTTTGTCAAAGTTTGACTATAGGCGTCAGCTGGCTAAATTTATGCTTGACCAAAGATAGAAGGCGGGATGGTATTGAGTATGCTTCTTACGCTTGCCCTTGCCTGCGCCATCTAGACTTGCGCTTATTTTTCCCGTAGCGTGAATATAGCATCCAAACCAAAGAAGTCATAGCAGGGTGTTGCAAACTTGGCTCGCCTTCAATCACAAGAACAAACACTTCCTCGCCAATGGCTAACGGCCAGAAGCCCAGGCAACTTTTACCGGATATGTCGGTTATGGCCCAGGCTTTTGAATTAATCTTCAGCTTTGTGCAAATACCAACAGCCCGGCGTCCGTGTAAAATGGCAACTTCAACTGATAACGCTGATATTTCCTCACTCATTGCGTCTGTAAAGCCGTGGTTAACAATACAAAGCCCCTGTGAGTCAGATAACAACGCTTTTTCTTTTTGTGAGAGAGCCTGAATTAAGCTCTTGAGGTTGTTTTCCAGCTGATCTGCCGGGGCGGCTACTTCTTTAGTAACAATCTGTAATATTTTCAGCTTGATACACTCATTGAGTTTATATTCTATTTGCGCACTATTACTAGTAAGAAATAACGCTGACAAGGTCTTATCATTCAATGCTGGACTCTTTGGCAAAGAAAATAACCTTGTTAATACATCCTTTTGCCACTGTCTCATATTATTCTGCGTAAAATAGTATGCGCTTGTAGGTGTTGCTATAAGGTATTTTGGTTTTTTGTTAAAAAACATAATTTCAGGTGTTCCAGTTATATCAATATCTGAGTATATGGCTTTGAGGCTCAAATGTGTTGTACTATTACTTTGTTGTCCCCTCTTTACGCCAAATTCGTCAAAAGCCATTGAGCTTTTCGGAGTACAATGATCTCTTCTTCTCTCTGGCGATTTAAGAGCTTCTTTTAACAGGTGTCGTCAAATCGACTTTAACGAATATGACGAAGCCTAAAGTCGTCCTCCAACTATGGCCATTGTATAAGGCAACTGCTTGTTAATGCGGGTGGTGGGCTGTACAATGTCGGGCTAGCCGGATATTTTCGGTTTGGTGTGTTGGTGGGCACTATCAACATGTTCATATTTTAATTATTTTAATGGAAAGCACGGGTGTCGGGTCATTAATTTCAGACTTGGCGCTTCGCAAGTGGAGTATAAACCATGGCATTTACAGTTGCTGATAAGGCGAAAGTTGTCGCCGACTACAGTCTCGGAGAAAACGACACCGGTTCACCGGAAGTTCAAGTTGCTCTGATGACACATCGTATTAACGATCTCACCGGTCACTTTAAACAACACAAACATGATCACCATTCCCGCCGCGGTCTGCTGCGTCTGGTAAACCAGCGTCGCAGTATGCTAGATTACCTCAAAGGTAAAGATATTGAGCGTTATCGGGAATTGATTAAACGACTGGGTCTGCGTCGCTAAGAGCAGTAGTCGAGAAAATAAGACGCTTCGCAGGTTATCCTCCGAAGCGTCTTTATTTAAGCAAGGCAATAGTTAAGAGAACATATTAAGTAGTTAATCATTGGCAGGAACAGATAATTTTATTTACAGGAAAACCCATGCAAAAATTTACTAAAACATTTCAGTACGGCGAACACACAATCACCCTCGAAACCGGCGATATTGCCCGTCAGGCAAATGGCGCAGTTATGGTTTCATCGGCAGATACCAAAGTATTGGTAACCGCTGTAGGCCGGCGTGAAGCCAAACCAGGGCAAAGCTTTTTTCCATTAACGGTTAACTACCAGGAAAAATTCTATGCCGCCGGTCGTATTCCAGGTGGTTTCTTCAAACGCGAAGGCCGTCCAACTGAAAAAGAAACACTGACATCACGGCTTATTGATCGCCCGTTGCGTCCGCTGTTCCCGAAAGGTTTTCTGAATGAAGTACAAGTTGTTGCAACGATGATGTCGTGCAACCCTGAAGTTAATGGCGATATCCTGGCACTTATAGGTGCCTCAGCTGCCTTGGCAGTCGGCGGACTACCATTTGCTGGCCCTATTGGTGCAGCCCGTGTGGGTTATATCAATGAAGAGTATGTGCTTAACCCTTCAACCAGTCAGTTGGAAGAGTCTGATTTGGATTTGATCGTTGCCGGAACAGCCAACGCTGTATTAATGGTTGAATCAGAAGCCAAACTGCTGTCTGAATCTATCATGCTGGGCGCGGTTAGCTTTGGTCATGAGCAGATGCAGGTCGCCATTACTGCTATCAACGAACTGGTTGCCGAGTGTGGTAAAGAACGCTGGGTATGGTCAGCTCCTGAAGTCAATGCTGATTTGCTGGCGAAAGTAGAAGACGCCGCATCTGATTCCATCGCTGCTGCCTATACTATTACCGATAAAATGGATCGTCGCGAGGCACTTTCTACAGCGCGTTCAGCCTGTATTGATGCGCTCTGCGATGCTGATGATGAAAATTCACCAGCACCAGGCGATGTAAAAGATCTGTTCTCGAAAGTTGAAAAGAACTTTGTACGCATGAGCGTATTAACTACAGCCAAACGAATTGATGGTCGTGATTTAACCACCGTTCGCCCAATTACCGTTAATGTTGGCACTATGCCACGGGTTCACGGTTCTGCCGTATTCACGCGTGGTGAAACTCAGGCAATTGTATTAACTACCCTGGGAACAACCCGCGATGCACAGATTATCGATGCAGTTGAAGGCGAGCACAAAGACCCTTTCATGTTGCACTATAACTTCCCTCCATACTCTGTTGGCGAAACCGGTTTTATGAGTGGCCCTAAGCGTCGCGAAATCGGACACGGCAAACTGGCTAAGCGTGGCGTAATGGCAGTAATGCCGAGTGCTGAAGAATTCCCGTATGTACTGCGGGTTGTATCTGAAATCACCGAATCTAACGGTTCCAGCTCAATGGCATCCGTTTGTGGTACTTCATTGTCATTAATGGATGCCGGTGTGCCAATTAAAGCACCGGTTGCCGGTATTGCCATGGGCCTGATTAAAGAAGGCGATAGCTTTGCAGTACTGAGCGACATCCTTGGCGATGAAGATCACCTTGGCGACATGGACTTCAAGGTGGCCGGTACTGAAGAAGGTATCACTTCGCTGCAGATGGATATCAAGATCACCGGGATTACCGAAGAAATCATGCAGATTGCTCTCGATCAGGCCAAAGGCGGCCGGGTGCACATTCTGGGTGAGATGGCAAAAGCCCTGACCGAATCTCGTGAAGAGATGGGCGAATATGCCCCGCGCATCGAAACGCTTAAAATACCCGTGGATAAAATTCGCGAAGTTATTGGCACAGGCGGCAAGATTATCCGTCAGATCGTTGAAGAAACCGGAGCCAAAGTCAACATCACAGATGATGGCACCGTCAATATTTCTTCCAGCGATGCCAAGTCGATTGAAGCAGCTATCAAGTGGGTCAAAAGTATAACGGACGAACCTGAAGCCGGTGTTATTTATGACGGCGTGGTTGTTAAAGTTGTCGATTTTGGCGCATTTGTGAACTTTTTTGGCCCCAAAGACGGCCTGGTTCATATTTCTCAACTGGCACCACAACGTGTTGGAAAAGTGACTGACATTGTCAATGAAGGTGATAAGGTAAAGGTCAAGCTTCTGGGCTTCGATGATCGCGGTAAAGTTAAACTTTCCATGAAAGTTGTTAATCAGGAAACCGGAGAAGAAATTGATCCCAATCAAGGCGATGATTGATCGGTAAGGTTATCTTTTCAGCCACGGCAAATAAATAAAAGGATCCCTTTCGGATGAAAACGACGGCACATACGAATAAATCCGAAGCAACGCAAACTCCGGCAGGTGACTGGATCGGGAAGCTCGCGCCTTATCGCAAGCCGGATCACTGGCGCAGCGTGCTGGAAATAGTGATTACAGGGGTTCCTTTTATTTTGCTGTGGCTGGCGGCCTGGCAGGCGCTTTCAATCAGCTACCTGCTGGCTCTGGCCATTTGCGTGCCTGCCGCAGCCTTTCTCGTACGACTGTTTTTGATCCAGCATGATTGTGGCCATGGCTCGTTTTTCCGCAGCAAGGCCGTCAATGACTGGGTCGGGCGCATTCTTGGTGTAATGACCATGACGCCCTATCATTACTGGAAGCGCAGCCATGCCATCCATCACGCCACGCATGGTAATCTTGACAAGCGCGGCATCGGCGACATTGACACTTTAACAGTGCGCGAATATCAGAATGCTTCGCGTTGGGGCCGCTTTAAATACCGGCTTTACCGCCACCCAATCATCTTGTTCGGCATTGGACCGGCGTATGTGTTTTTGATCCAGCAGCGCTGGCCTTCGGGCCTTGAGCGTGCCGGCTGGCGCTTCTGGGCCAGTGCTCTGGGCACTGACATGGCCATTATAGTTGTCTGGGGCGTCATGATTTATCTCGTGGGCTGGAAGCAGTTTTTAATGCTGCAAATTCCCATGACGATTATTGCCTCTTCCATTGGCGTGTGGATGTTTTACGTGCAGCATCAGTTTGAAGACATGGTCTGGGACAGGCAGGAAAACTGGGATTTACACGAAACTGCCTTCTACGGCAGTTCTCATTATGACCTGCCGGTTATCCTGCGCTGGATGACCGCCAGCATTGGGGTGCATCATGTGCATCACTTATCCAGCCGCATCCCCTACTATCGTCTGCAGGATGTGCTGAAGGATCACCCCCGGCTTAAAGAGGTCAAGCGGTTGACGCTGAGGAAAAGTTTCGCCTGCGTAAAGCTTCAGCTGTGGCACGAAGAGGCGCGCAGACTCATCTCGTTTGCCGCAGCGCGCGCCCTGGACCTGGGGTCAAGCTTTA
>JAKITK010000004.1 GCA_021648125.1 Lysobacterales bacterium | reverse complement strand
GTGAAAGAAATTCATTCACTCGGCATTAACATTGAACTTGAACAATCCTGATACGGAGTAGAATCGATATGAGAGACATGATCCAAAATCTCTATGGGCGTCAGCGCCAACAACCCACCGATTTCGATGCAATCCGTATTGGACTTGCACCACCAGAGCTTATCCGCTCTTGGTCATGGGGTGAAGTAAAGAAACCTGAAACCATCAACTACCGGACTTTTAAACCGGAGCGGGATGGACTGTTTTGTGCTTCAATTTTCGGTCCAATTAAAGACTACGAATGCCTCTGCGGTAAATACAAACGCATGAAGCACCGCGGTGTTGTGTGTGAAAAATGCGGCACCGAAGTTACCCTAACTAAAGTTCGTCGTGAGCGTATGGCGCACATCGATCTTGCCAGTCCGGTAGCGCATATTTGGTTCCTCAAATCTCTGCCTTCGCGCATTGGCTTGATGCTGGATATGACCTTGCGGGATATCGAACGCATTTTGTATTTCGAATCCTATGTGGTTCTGGAAGAGGGCATGACCACACTAGAGCGTGGTCAGTTATTGACGGATGAAGAATTCCTCAATGCTCGCGATGAATTCGGTGATGAATTCGACGCTAAAATGGGTGCTGAAGCGGTTAAAGTGCTGCTGCAGAGTATCGATCTTAAAGCAGAGCTTGAAAGACTGCGTGAAGATATTGGTGCCACGCGTTCTGAAACTAAACTCAAGCGTTTATCCAAGCGGGTCAAACTGGTTGAGTCTTTCTTGAATTCAGGTAATCGCCCTGAATACATGATCATGACCATCTTGCCAGTTCTACCACCGGACTTGCGTCCGCTGGTGCCTTTGGATGGCGGTCGTTTTGCGACTTCTGACCTGAACGATTTATATCGCCGGGTAATTAACCGCAACAATCGCCTGCGTCGCCTGCTGGAACTACATGCACCGGATATTATTGTGCGTAACGAAAAACGCATGCTGCAAGAATCTGTTGATGCCTTGCTGGATAACGGTCGTCGTGGTCGTGCAATTACCGGTACCAATCGCCGTCCGCTGAAATCCTTGGCCGATATGATCAAGGGTAAACAGGGTCGTTTCCGTCAGAATCTGCTCGGTAAACGGGTAGATTACTCCGGTCGTTCTGTCATTGTGGTTGGACCAACACTGAAATTACATCAGTGCGGGCTACCTAAAAAGATGGCGCTGGAACTGTTTAAGCCGTTTATTTTCAGTAAACTGCAATTACGCGGCATGGCAACGACCATTAAAGCAGCAAAGAAACTGGTCGAGCGTGAAAGCACTGAAGTATGGGATATTCTTTCCGAAGTCATTCGCGAACATCCGATCATGCTCAACCGTGCGCCAACCCTGCATAGACTCGGCATTCAGGCTTTTGAGCCGGTACTGATCGAAGGTAAGGCTATTCAGTTACACCCCTTGGTTTGTACCGCTTTTAACGCGGATTTTGATGGCGATCAAATGGCGGTGCATGTGCCATTGTCCATTGAAGCCCAGCTCGAAGCGCGTACTTTGATGATGTCCACCAATAATATTCTTTCACCGGCAAATGGTGAACCGATTATTGTGCCATCACAGGATGTTGTATTGGGTCTTTATTACATGACCCGTCAACTGCCTGGAGCCAAAGGCGAGGGTTCTATTTACGCAGATTTGGCTGAAGTCGCCCGCGCACACGCAAATGGTGCGGTAGAACTGCATGCTTCTATCCGGGTACGGATTGCTGAATCAATTACCTCCGAAGCTCAGGAAGATCGCGAAGAAACCAACCTAGTAGAAACCACCGTTGGGCGGGCATTGTTGGCTGAAATTCGACCCATCGGTATGCCTTTCAAGTTATTGAATCTGACCTTGAAGAAAAAAGAAATCTCTTCGTTGATCAACTCCTGCTATCGTCGCCTGGGCTTGAAGAAAACGGTCATCTTTGCAGATAAGCTGATGTATACCGGATTCTCCAATGCAACCAGTGCCGGTGTTTCTATTGGTATTGATGACTTGATTATTCCCGATAAAAAGAAACCTATTCTTGCCCGGGCAGATAAAGAGGTCAAACAAATTCAGACCCAGTACACCAAAGGTTTAATAACCTCAGGTGAGCGCTATAACAAAGTTGTAGATATCTGGTCTGGAACCAACGAAAAAATCGCCGAGGCGATGATGGATGGTATGAAGTACGAAATTCGTACTGATCGTGACGGCAATGAAATCAAAGGTGAGTCAATGAACTCGGTGCATATCATGGCCGATTCAGGTGCGCGTGGTTCGGCAGCGCAAATTCGTCAGCTTGCCGGTATGCGTGGCCTGATGGCCAAGCCGGATGGTTCAATTATTGAAACCCCAATTACCGCGAACTTCCGTGAAGGTCTGGATGTACTTCAGTACTTTATCTCAACCCATGGTGCGCGTAAAGGTCTTGCCGATACCGCGCTGAAAACCGCTAACTCGGGTTACCTTACCCGTCGTCTGGTCGATGTTTCCCAAGATGTTGTGGTGGTAGAAGTAGACTGCGGTACCGAACATAGCATCACTATTGCGCCTATTGTTGAAGGCGGCGATGTGATCCAGTCATTGGGTGAACGCGTACTTGGCAGGGTAACTGCAGAAATAATCTACAAGCCAGGTACCGAAGAAGTATTGCTTGATCGTAATACTATGATGGACGAGCAGATGGTTATCATGCTGGAAGACAACGGTGTGGATCAAATGCAGGTGCGTTCAGCAATTACCTGTCAGGCTCGTTTCGGTATTTGTGGTAATTGCTACGGCCGTGATCTAGCTCGTGGTGATATCACCAATATTGGTGAGGCTGTTGGTGTAATTGCCGCACAATCTATTGGTGAGCCGGGTACACAGTTAACCATGCGTACTTTCCATATTGGTGGTGTGGCATCAGCTACAGCAGCAGCCGATCACTACCAGATTAAAACTACAGGTAGTATTCGCTTACATAACCTGAAGTCGGTGGTTAACTCAAATAAGAAACTGGTAGCGGTTTCGCGTTCGGCTGAGCTTTCAGTTATGGATAGCCATGGCCGTGAGCGTGAACGCTATAAAATTCCACATGGTGCCATCATTAACTTTCACGATGGAGATGCAGTAAGTCATGGTGACATAGTAGCCACCTGGGATCCGCACACACATCCAATTATTACCGAAGTAAAAGGTAAAGTTAAATTCCACGATTTTGTCGACGGAGTTAGTGTAACGGAAGTTACAGACGAACTTACTGGCTTAACTTCGGTTGAAGTTATCGATCCGCTTACGCGCTCTATTGCCGGTCGCGATATGCGCCCAATGGTGAGCTTGGCTGATGGTCGTGGTAAAGAACTTTTACTCGCAGGCACCGATATTCCGGCGCATTACTTCTTACCAGCCGGCGCTATTGTCCAGTTCCATGATAACGACAGCGTTAAAGTTGGTGATGTTATCGCGCGTATTCCCCAGGAATCTGCCAAGACCCGAGATATTACCGGTGGTTTGCCACGGGTTGCGGATCTGTTTGAAGCGCGTAAACCAAAAGAACCTTCAATTCTTGCCGAAGCAACCGGTGTGGTCAGCTTTGGTAAAGAAACCAAGGGCAAGCAACGGGTGGTTATTACCCAGTCTGATGGCGAAACGGTTGAGACCTTAATTCACAAATGGCGTCAAGTTATCGTCTTTGATGGTGAGTCGGTAGTTAAAGGCGAAACTATTGTTGAGGGTGAACCAAGTGCCCATGACATTCTGCGCCTGAAAGGTGTAGAAGAGCTGGCAGGCTATCTGGTTAAAGAAATCCAGAATGTTTATCGCCTTCAGGGTGTTGTCATTAACGACAAACACATCGAGGTAATTACCCGTCAGATGTTGCGCAAGGTTGAAGTCAAAGGCTCCGGCGACAGTCAAAAATTTCTGCGCGGTGAGCAAGCGGAATTTGCAGCAGTGGTTTCCGAAAACATTAAGCTCGAAAAGGATGGTTTGGAACCGGTTATATTCCAGCGCTTGTTGCTGGGTATTACCAAAGCCTCATTGGCAACTGAATCGTTCATCTCTGCTGCATCCTTCCAGGAAACCACACGGGTACTCACCGAAGCTGCTGTTAGCGGCACCGTTGATAACCTTCGCGGCCTGAAAGAGAATGTAATTGTAGGTCGCTTAATTCCTGCAGGTACAGGTCTGGCGTATCACAACAAGCGCCACAGTGACCGCAAGGCCGCAGAAACCGCTGAGCTCGAAGAACAAATGCGTGCAGAAGCCGCTAAAGAGATCGAAAATGTTGAAAAAGAGCGGCCATCAGAAGCCCCGGCTGAATCTACATTCGATGCATAAGAATCGAACAAACTAAGTAGGAACTAAAGCCCCCGATTTGGGGGCTTTTTATTGGTGCGCCAGGCATGGCGCGTAGCGCCTTGACGGGCGCTGTTCCGATCACTGTGGTGGTGGGAAGCGCATGTTGGGGATACCCACTGTGCAAGATCGACTTATCCAGCAAGGCCTGCATCAGGTTCTGAGTCCTGTGTTTGAAGAGACGTTCTCGAACCACAGCTACGGCTTTCGACCGGGCAGGAGTGCCGCGCAAGCGGTACGACAGGCCCGCAGCTACATCGAAGAAGGCCGGTGCTGGGTAGTGGATACCGATCTGGAGAAGTTCTTTGACCGGGTCAACCATGACATTCTGATGTCGCGGGTGGCGCGTCAAGTCAAAGACAAGCGGGTACTTAAACTGATCCGTAGTTATCTTCGGGCTGGCATGATGGAAGGCGGGGTTGGGTAAATTACTTCCGTTATGCGGGAGTTAAAGGTATCTTCGAGGAACTGGACGGCTGGATACGCCGTCATCTGAGAAAGATATTGTGGCGGCAATGGAAACGTCCCTCGCCTCGGGCGAAGAGGCTGATGCGGTTGGGATTATCTGAGGAAAGAGCGTGGCTGAGTGCTACCAACGGGCGCGGCCCGTGGTGGAACTCGGGTGCTTCGCACTTGAATCAGGCCTTGCCGTTGAAGTTCTTTGCTCGTCTTGGTCTGGTATCGCTGATGGATCAATACCATCGGCTCAACAGTGTTACATGAACCGCCGTGGTACGGAACCGTATGCCCGGTGGTGTGGGAGGACGGCGGGAGCAATCCCGCCTCCTACCCACTCGATCAGAGGAGGAGTCCTCTTTTTAGAAGTGAAGCTAGCTCATTTCTTGGCGAAGCAATTGCCTTACCTGGCCAATTTGAGAGCTCAGCTATTCGTAGCCCATTTGGGCTGCCATGAACAAGAAACAATTTTATTGTTGCAGCTTCCAATTCTTATTCCCTATGAGAACATGACGTTTTGCCGTGTCCAATGGAGCGTTTTGTTATATTTTTTATACGCTTAACACCAATTGCATACCATAGTTTAACAATTGATTTTGCTTTGTACTTAATTTACCTGATTTTTCATTTAAAAATGATTTATCAAGTGTTAATAGTTGTGAGACATTTACAACTGACTCACGATTTAGACCTGAACTTTTTTTCGTTAATTTGAAGTTCCCAGGTGCTTCAGCTAAGCGAGCATTAGAAGTTATCGCTGCTACTATAACTGTTCGAATTTTACTCTGATTAAACTCATTAGATGAAACGATTACGACTGGTCGGCGAAACCCAGGCTCTGAACCGCGAGGCTCCTCTAAAGAAGCCCACCAGATTTCACCCTTTTTCACTACCACTCATCCTTTGTTAATGAACTTACTTGCATTGAATGTAGTTTACTGTCCAAACTCGATTCTGTTTCAGAATAGACTTTATTCAGAGCTTCGGTAGTGCCCAAATATTTATACTTATTGAGATATTCTAGCACAGCTTTTGTGTAGAGCTCACTCCGTGACATACCGGCACTGCTAGCAAAGTGTTCAGCCGCATCGAAAGTTTTATTAGGTATTGAGATTGCTGTTTTCATGACAAATAGTATAACTTTGGTTATACTATTTGTCAATATGTATATGCTTATTCTTTAGAAATATAACGATGAGTTTACTGGCGCGCATGATTGAACTTTCCGCGAAAACGCGCCCCAGCTCTAAACGCGTCCAGTGAAACGATTTGTTATGCGACGGTGTGTCTATTGCCACCGGAACCCCTCTTTGTGCGTTGAACTGGTTCTTAGTTTAGTGCAATGTTTGTGCGTTTGCCATTCTTGCTACTTAGCAGCTTTTTCCGAAGGTTACGGATACTGAACTAAATCTGCTCCGGTGGTTTTGCTTACGCCCTGGGAATGCCTCTACCGAATGCTGTCTATGGGGTACCCTATGGGATGCCCACATGAAGCTCCTCCAGACCCTGACACCTGTGTCGGGTAATACAGATGTTTTTCATAAAAACCAAGTAATTTTACCCGGACTATTATCGGTAATGTGAGATTTTCTCTCGTGGCAAAAACGGGAATTGTTTTAAAATGCGCCTGTCCTGCATTATTGATAAAAACCAAGTAATTTTACCCGGACTATTATCGGTAATGTGAGATTTTCTCTCGTGGCAAAAACGGGAATTGTTTTAAAATGCGCCTGTCCTGCATTATTTGCTGCATTATTTGCCTGTCCTGCATTATTTGCATTATTGCTGCATTATTGCGCCTGTCCTGCATTATTGTTCTGTGCATTATTGCGCCTGTCCTGCATTATTGTTCTGCATTATTGTTCTGCATTATTGTTATTTGACGCCTGTCCTTATTATTGTGTTACGAAGTCATTGCACAACCAGTAGTTCCAAGAGATAAAATAGCTGTAATTATTAATACTTTTTTCATTTTTATTGCCTAGTCATCAAATTAGGTTTAATTCTAATTAATTACTTAGAAACTGACTTGACCAAACACGACAATTTGGGTTCTCCAATAAATCGAGCGATTCAACTATTTCCCAGCTCAGAGTCACAGCCACAGCCACAGCCATGCGGCGTTTGGCCTGATGATCCGTGCCAGATGGCTTTGGTTGGAATTGCTTTGATGTGGGGTAAATACCAACGAGTGGTCTGCTTTCTCTTGTAATAGCTTATGTGCGAAGTCACTGCACCCGTAAGTAAAAGCTAAATTTCTTTAATTATTTAATTAATGAGTCAAGTTATTGGCTGGTTAAGTCAAGTTAATGCTACCCATACTCGATATTATCAACTCTCTAAATTTTCAACATAAAGGAATATTTGATATACCTGTATTAATTGCGATGATCTTACAGTTTGCTTGGTGGATATGGTTTTACTTGGATCAGTGCAGCCCACGAAGGGGAGGCTCCGTGTTCATGTGCGTCAAAGCCTAATCCATAGCTACCATGTGCAATTGTATAACAGTGCTAACTATCCATTGATGTAGGAGGTATTAAGGAAGCCATCCAGCCTATACAGAAGTCTTGTAGAAAACTGTAATTTAATCAATCAAGGTATACATGCTATGAATATATTTCAAAACTTAATGATCTCAGCAGAGCGTTATTTAAATGCTCTAGCTTTAAGAGCTCAGGAAGTAGAACAGAAGACTTTCACACGTTACCAGGAGCAGGTAGAAATATTTGAACAGAAAGCTATTCGTAGGCAGGAAATAATTGATCTTGCAGCAGCAGACACTATTAGCAGCAGCACAGCGTTAGACGAGCAGAAAGCTACTCTCAAGAATATGGAAACCTTTGACCGGATAAATGCCAGGCCGATCGGCAATAATGATGACCAGCAATAGTAGTGTATGGGTGAGTAGGTAAATGGCAATTCGTTAAGCATTCGGCAACAATTGACTGCTGCCCAAATGATAGAAGAGATTAAATCCGGTCACGGCCGCCAGCGCGGCTACCAGTTGATAACTACGCCGGCTGCCCGCGGCAATCACCTCGCGCCCGAATAAGCAACGCGCCCGGAAAAACTACCTGCTTACTGACCCCGAGAAGGGGCCGGTAAGTTTTCTATCGCCCCAAGCGTGAGAGTTGGTGTAAAACGCATATGAATCTGGTGCTGGCTGCTCAAATAGGCTCGAATTACATGGTAGCCTGGCTAAAAACCTGATGCGAATGGCCATTCCGTACTTTGAGTTTTCAGACTTTTCTGACAATATAGCGTTTAAACCACTTATACGCGGAAGACGCGCATAATTTGTCATTAATGTACTTGTTGACATAACTTAAAATCAAATGTCTCTAAAATAAAAAAGCAGCTCCTTCCTGTGTATTGTTATTAATGGCGTGTTTAGTTGATTAGAGATTTTTATCATTCAAAGCCATTAACAAAAATAACGTCTCGAATTGAGTTAATAAAGGCTAACGCCTGTGGAGCGACTTCGTCGCCATTAGCGCCAAAATTCCTGTTGATTAATGCATGTGATGAGTTAAATACAGCAATTCGCTGTGCATTGTGATTATTGTCTATAAATTGCTGATACAACCTTGCTGATGTTAAGGAGCTAAGAATGTGGGTATTCACATAGAAAAGCTGAAATGGCGGCACTCCTATGGCATCAATATGTGATATTGGTGATGCATTTTCCCATAAAACATTATTTTGACCGAAGGCAGTATAATAAACATCCAAAAGTGGCTGATTTCCAGCCTGAATACTATAGTCAACAATATAGGGTATATCGTATCCAGCGCCATCAAGTAGTACAATTCCTTTGATAAATTCCGCATAGTTCCCAAACGTATTTAAGTAGCTTTGGTCTACAGAGATTAACGCTCCCAAATGTGCTCCCGCAGAATGTCCCAGAATAAAAATTTCATTGATATTGCCATTATAATCAGCAACGGTATCAACAATTTTCACAAATGCCTTGGCAACATCTTGTGGGTATATCGGAAAAGCAACATCAGGAGCAAGTCTGTAGTTGGTTGAAACAAAAACAAAGCCATTATCAATAAAAAAATTTCGTTTATTAATATGTGCCAAGCCTCCTTTATCACCTGCACCCCAGCCTCCGCCATGGATGAAAAACACAATTGGCAGAGTATTATTTGTAGCAGGTCTATGTATATCTAGCGATGTAAGCATGGATGGATTTTTATCATCATACGGCAAATCAAGAACACTAGTAAAGGCGGTACCATTGCTCGTTATGTTTGTGGACTGAGTAAAACCACCATTATCACTTTGTTTATACACGCCAAGTACTGGCTCTGTAGCAAAAATCAATAACAACTGTACGTATATTAGAAATTTTTCCATATCTATAAATCAAAAATTGTTGTCGAATTTTGCCATTGTATTAACAGCTGTATAATTCGTTGTTGAAAGGCGTTGCGTGTTGCCTCATCGAAGACAATAAAATCCTCAGGTGCATCACTAGGAAACGGATACCCAATTAAGACGGTGTCATTGAAAAAAAACTTTCTGCTTGGGGTTGCTGGCTGATCATATTCAAATTCAAGTCCAACTGGAGATCGAGATGACAACACTGCATACATGCTAAAAGCATTTATTAATGTACCAAGACCATTTTGGTGGATGTTGTTGTTACCATAAAGATAGTCAATTCTGGGAGTTGCTAGCGGTGGATTAATGGTTAAATCATAAAAAATCAGAGCTGTTGGAATAACCAATAAGTTCGGATATTCTGCCTCCATAGTTCGTGCATTTGTTAATGTGGTATTGGTTGCATTAAAATGGTTAGCTCCTAATGTCACTGGGTTGTGCCCACCAGCATCAGCAAATAACACAACCTGATCACAGGCCGCGAATAAGCGGTCAGCGAATGCACGCATAGTTTGCAAGGGTCCATCTAGAAAAATACAGCTGTCATAATCACCTTCTGCCTCTACCCTGTCCAAGGCTGATGTCATTGACCCTAAACCCATCCCCCAATACCAGCCTCCATTACTCAATCTTGCTGGCAATGTGTTGAGAGTAACCGTTATGGGTGATGCATTTACTGCTAACTCTAGGTAATTATTAAGACCACCCCAGGCACCCATGTAACTGTTGGAAATAAAACTCATTTTCGCATTTTCAAGCAGAATACTTGGGTCAGCTCCCAAAGGTAATGATTCGAAACCATCAAAAAATATGATTTCATCTGACCCAGATAGAACCAAATCATTAGTATGCTTTTTAGCATAAAGGCAGGAACTAAAAAGAAATAAACAAAAGCCCAGTAACAGAGTTCTCTTAATAGTGTGTTTTCCCATCAATAAAGTGCTCTGGCAATTAGTTGTGTCAGCAAAAAATTGACCATGTCGGTGGTTATGGACTTTCAAAATCATCAGCAAACTATTAACTCAGGTTTCCTAAACCCAAAGACTTCAACTGACCCAGCATCGTTATCACCATCACCATCACCATCACCATCATCACTAGAGTTATCGTCTGGAATACCAACAGCTAATTCTTTACCATTGCCAAAGTCAGCAATTGTCATTGCGTAGCCCATTTCATCTGAAATAGTGACACCAAGAAGATTAATATTTGTTTCGTATTGACTTTCATCAGTAGTAATGCCATTGATGGAACCATAAAGAAAAAGAATATGAAATGCTCATTAACCGTTTCCGATATTTGTCTGCCAGTAAAGAATGATAAAGCAGGACAGGCACACCCAAAGTGGATATCCTACACCAAAATAGAAAATTTCCCACATCTTTTCTGCTACCGATTACATAAAACAGTCATTTTATGGGAAAACAAGAATAGGGGGCAGACCAAAATGGCACTGTCCTATTACGGTTTTGATAGCACGACAGGTGTATGGGCACATGTGGATGCTGGCATATTGCCCCTCAACAATTTAACTGAGCCGGGTCAAGAATTGTCTAGGAAATCTACGTCTTACAGCCTAGTAAAGCTCATGCAACTTGCCAACCAATATGCTAGTGTAAAACCGAAAATCTGCTCCAAACTCGGATGCTGTATTCTAGACACAACCCCGGAGCATTTGCGTTGGTTCAGCCTTCCAGATTGAACTGTAACTCGGCCAGTCTGGCGTAGAGACCATCTCGTTTGACCAACTCGTTGTGGGTGCCTTGGTCTACGATCTTCCCGTCTTCCAGGACGGTGATCCGGTCGGCTTTTTTAACGGTCGTAAGGCGGTGGGCTATGACCAATGTGGTTCGGTCTTTGGACAGGGCGGCGAAGGCATTTTGTACGCTCCGCTCGCTTTCCGCGTCAAGGGCTGAAGTGGCCTCGTCCAGGAGCAAAACAGGTGCGTCGCGTAAAGTGCCATTCGGGTCTGCCCACTATTTCTTCTATTCCTTGCAGCCAGGCTATCGATACGCAAAGATTAACACGATGAACTACTAACAAACACGATGAACTGCCTCAACCAAGGGTGGGGGTTCTGTTAGTATTACCTCCTTCGGCAATCTCGCTGCCATCAGATATTTCAGGAACACGCCTTAATGAGCAAGCCCCAATTAAATGAGAAGTTGCAGCAGGAAGTTGACCGTAGGCGGACTTTCGCAATTATCTCTCACCCCGATGCGGGTAAAACCACCATCACCGAAAAACTGCTTCTGTTCGGCGGTGCAATCAAGATGGCGGGTGCGGTTAAATCCAAGCAGGCTGTGCGTCACGCCACTTCCGACTGGATGGCGATGGAGAAAGAGCGGGGTATTTCAGTAACCTCATCAGTAATGCAATTCGAATATAAAGAGCGTATTGTTAATCTCCTTGATACACCTGGCCATGCCGACTTTTCCGAAGACACTTACCGCACGCTGACGGCAGTTGACTCTGCCTTGATGGTAATTGACTGCGCCAAGGGTGTTGAAGAAAGAACGGTGAAACTGATGGATGTCTGTCGTCTGCGTAATACGCCGATAATGACATTTATTAATAAACTCGACCGTGAGGGCAGGGATCCTATTGAGCTGCTGGATGAAGTGGAATCGGTTTTAAAAATCCGTTGCACGCCCATTACCTGGCCCATCGGCATGGGTTCTCGCCTGCGCGGTGTTTATCATGTGCTCGATGACGCTGTACACCTGTATGAACATAGTAAAAATTATGAAACCCAGCAGGCTACAATTATTGAAGGGTTGGATAATCCGCAGCTGGATGAGTTGCTCGGCGATGCTGTCACCGAGTTGCGCGAGGAACTGGAGTTAGTGGTAGGTGCATCAGAAGCTTTCAATATTGAGGCTTATCTAAACGGTGAACAAACCCCGGTGTTCTTTGGTTCGGCGATCAATAATTTCGGGGTAACGCCGCTGTTAGATGCTTTTGTTGAATTTGCACCACCGCCCTTATCTAGGGCAACTACGGGACGCGAGGTTGCACCCAAAGAAAAAGCCCTGACCGGCTTTGTATTTAAAATTCAGGCGAATATGGATCCTGCACATCGGGATAGAATTGCATTTATGCGAATTTGTTCGGGTGAGTTTGATAAAAACAAAAAACTCCACCATGTGCGCCTGGGTAAACAAGTCCGGGTCACTAATGCCTTAACCTTTATGGCCGCCACTCGCGGCGCGGTTGAGAAGGCTTATCCCGGAGATATTGTCGGCTTGCATAACCACGGCACAATCGCCATTGGCGATACTTTTAGTGAAGGAGAAAAGCTACAGTTTACCGGCATTCCCAATTTTGCACCGGAACTGTTTCGGCGGGCACAATTAAAAGATCCTTTGCGTTTGAAACAATTGCAGAAGGGATTGGAGCAATTATCTGAAGAGGGCGCAACCCAGTTTTTCAAACCCATGATGGGCAATGACCTGGTGCTGGGCGCTATTGGGGTGCTGCAGTTTGAAGTGGTGGCCTATCGCTTACAACATGAGTACAAAGTGGATGCTGCTTTCGAGCAGGTTAATGTACAGGCCGCGCGCTGGGTCAGCTGTGAAGACAGCAAGATGTTGGCGGATTTTAGCCGTCAGCTACAGGTGAATCTGGCAAATGACAGTGCAGGTCAGCTGGTTTATCTTGCCCCCAGTCGAATAAATTTACAGTTAACTGTGGAACGCTGGCCGGATATTGTATTTGCAGATACCCGCGAGAATTTACTCTTCGCGTGATTGTTACTCTAGCAAAACTGCGGGAACTAACCCCGGATAAAGGCCGGCGACAAACCATACTTGCGATTGCCCTACCAATTATCGGTGGCATGCTTTCGCAAAATATCCTGAACCTTGTAGATACCGCCATGGTTGGCCATCTTGGTGATGTGGCTTTGGCCGCCGCCGGGTATGGCGGCTTTGCCAGTTTTATGGCAGCGGCGATTGTTCTAGGCCTTGCGGCAGGTGTGCAGGCTTTATCAGCTAGGCGCCTGGGAGAGGGGCGTGAGTCAGAGGCTGCAGTACCCTTGAACGGCGGGTTAATGTTGTCGATCTTGTTGGGAGTGCCGTTGAGTTTGGCTTTCTATCAGGCGGCCCCGTGGATTATGTCAATTTTGACACCTGATCCTGCTGTAGTGGAATCTGCGACACCTTATTTGCAAATTCGCTTGCTGGCTATGGTGGCCATCGGCATGAACTTCTGTTTTCGCGGTTATCTCAGTGCAGTGCACATGACCCGCTATTACTTGATGACGATTGTGACCATGCATATCATCAATGTAACGCTTAACTGGGTGCTTATTTTCGGTAACTTAGGCTCACCAGTTTATGGTGTTACCGGGGCTGCTATGGCTACCAGCATATCACTGGTGATCGGAACCCTGATGTATTTTGTTATCGCTTGGCGCGTTGCCCATCAGCATGGTTTCCTGCATCGCTTGCCGAGTCGGGATACACTTTGGCAGCAAATAAAACTCTCTTTGCCCAATTCCTTCCAGCAGTTGATGTTCTCTGCAGGCTTGGTCATGCTCTTGTATATCCTCGGGCGGATTGGCACGCCGGAAGTTGCAGCCGGTAATGTGCTGATGAATATTATGTTGGTATCGCTATTACCCGCAATGGGTTTGGGCATGGCGACCTCAACGCTTGTGGGCAATGCTTTGGGTCGAAATGATCTAGCTGATGCCCGTCGCTGGGGTTGGAATGGCGCAATAGTGACCGGAATTTACGGGGCTGTCGTGATGCTGATACTAGTATTAATAGGTCATCCGTTTTTAGGTATCTTTTTAACCAACCCGGAAACTCTTGAACTTGCCTACATACCTTTGATGATCAGTGCAGCTATTATTGCGATTGATTTGATGGGTATGGCACTGATGAGTGCATTGCTAGGTGCAGGTGACACCATGACTCCAATGCGAATTTCAATTATCGGGCAGTGGTTATTCTTCCTGCCGCTAGCATGGTTAGTAGGGCCTATCCTCGGTTATGGTCTTCTCGGAGTATGGTTAATTCAGGCAATTTACCGCCTAGCACAGGCAATAATGTTTATTATTACTTGGCATCGGGGTGAGTGGGAAAAGATTAAAATTTGAATGCCAGTTGGTATTTATTGTTTGACTCAGGGCTTGTTTCGCAGGGTATTATCTAGAAAAATCATTCTGTAGATATGACGAGGCTGCCTGCAACCTGTAGAATGCCTGAAAACAACAACGATCCGGAGAATAAAATATGCTCGGAAGCATAGGTTTTGGACTGTTTGGCCTGGCAGTGCTTCTCAGCATAGGGGTGGCCTTTTCTAATAATCGCAGAAAAATTGACTGGCGCCTGGTGGCCGCTGGCTTATCACTGCAATTGATTTTCGCGCTGATTGTTATCCTTACCGAAACCGGTCGGGCGGTGTTTGAGACTATTTCCAGAGTGTTTGTCACCGTGCTGGGTTTCTCCATGAAGGGCGCTGAGTTTATTTTTGGCGACCTTGCCCGTTATGATGGCAACCTTGGGTTTATTTTTGCCTTCCAGGTATTACCTACGATTATCTTTTTCGCCTCTTTAATGGCGGTACTCTACCATATCGGATTTATGCAAAAAGTGGTAAAAGGCATGGCCTGGATCATGTATAAAACCATGAAGGTTTCAGGTTCCGAATCCCTGTCTATCGCCGCCAATGTTTTTGTCGGCCAGACTGAAGCACCATTAGTAGTGCGGCCTTATATTGCCAAAATGACCCAATCGGAACTGTTAACCATGATGGTTGGCGGTATGGCAACGATTGCCGGTGGCGTGCTGGCAGCCTATGTTGCCATGTTGGGCGGTGGTGATGAAGCCCAGCGATTATATTTTGCCAAACATTTGCTTTCCGCCAGCATCATGGCGGCACCGGCAACTATTGTGATGGCGAAAATTTTGATTCCGGAAACCGAAGAGAGTGTTACCCGGGGTGAAATTCGCGTGCATGTGGAAAAAACCGCAACCAATGTGATTGAAGCCGCCGCTAATGGAGCATCGGATGGGGTCAAGCTGGCGTTGAATGTTGGTGGCATGCTGATGGCTTTCCTCGCCTTGATCGCAATGGTTGACTATCCGCTGGGCTGGCTGGGAGAGGTCTCAGGTATTGCAGAGATGACGGGTCAACCACTGAGCCTTTCGTGGATGCTAGGGATGTTGCTAGCACCTATTGCCTGGGTGATAGGCGTACCCTGGCAGGATGCAGCCACTGTTGGCAGCTTGATTGGTGAAAAAGTGGTTGCCAACGAATTCGTCGCTTACGCGCACCTCAAAGAAATCCAGTCTACGATGAGCGATCATGCAGTGCTGATTTCCACTTATGCTTTATGTGGTTTTGCGAATTTTTCATCGATTGCCATTCAAATTGGTGGCATCGGCGGCTTGGCTCCGGAGCGGCGTGCTGACCTGGCGCGCTATGGTTTGCGTGCAGTTCTCGGTGGTACGCTGGTGACCTTAATGACAGCCACAATAGCCGGAGTACTGACCAAATTGGCAGGCTGACACAGAACGATTTGTTTGGGTTGGCACAACTTTGGATGTGTGCTAAAACCGTATACAGTTGCTAGAGGACAGTGATTACTGATATGATCTGCTTACCGTATGGGAGCGGGGCATGATAACCACACATAGTTTAAGTAAGGGAATCAAGAATATAACGCAGCTACTTTTGGTAGCAGTGTTAGTAATTTTATTGTCGGCCTGTAGCGAACCGACCGGGATGGACGCACCTTTTTCAAGTGCCAGTAGCCCAATTTACCAAGAGTCGATGAAGGCGCTTGAAGACCAGATAACTGCTTCTCAATATCAGCAACTAAAACGAGCGATTAATTACCTCAACATGAATTCAACCCAGTATTCATCACTTGAAGATTTTCGCAAAAGTCTGGATGGCAGCACTGCTGCAAAAATCATTAAGCGGGCAGATGCATTAAAAGTTTCAAAACAAAATGCGACACCGGGTTAATATCGAATTAAGGGAGTGTCTATAATTAATGAGTGATCACTCTCAGTTCAAACTACTTGGCAGTCGGCGCTTTGCGCCGTTTTTTGTTACCCAGTCGCTGGGTGCTTTTAATGACAATATTTTCAAAAATGGCCTGGCAGCGTTAATTGTTTTTCGTTCCGCCGAGCTGATAACTCTGAATACAGATCAGCTGGTTAACCTCAGCGCCATGCTTTTTATTTTACCGTTCTTTCTTTTCTCCGCCTTATTCGGACAGTTTGCCGATAAATTTGAAAAATCACGCCAGATCCGGCTGATCAAACTATTTGAAATTATTATCATGCTGTTGGCAACCGTCGGGTTTTACTATGACTCGTGGCCGTTACTGCTTGGTGTGCTTTTTTTGCTAGGGTTTCAGTCGACCACTTTCGGGCCGATTAAATACGGTATGCTGCCGCAAATTTTGCACCCTAAAGAATTGGTCGGGGGGAATGCGCTTACTGAAACGGGTACTTTTGTGGCCATACTGGCAGGTACCATACTGGGCCCTCAGCTCGCGGGAGTGGAGGCCGATTGGCCAGTGTGGGTGGCAGCCGCCTGTTTGCTGGTTGCGGTAGCTGGCTGGCTGGCAAGCCGGGCTATACCGATGATCCCTGCTACTGCCCCGGAACTAAAAATCAACTGGAACATATTTTCCGAATCTGTACGAAACCTGGCTTATCTCAGGAAACATCGGGTGGTGCTGAACAGCGTATTGGGGATTTCCTGGTTTTGGTTTTTCGGTGCAACTTTTCTAGTACAGATTCCCAGTTATACCTACAACCTGCTCGGTGGCGATAAAAACTTGATGTCATTTTTGTTAGGTTTGTTCATCATCGGTATATCAGTAGGGTCTTTGCTGTGTGAAAGGCTTTCCCGTAATAAGATAGAAATTGGTTTAGTACCTCTAGGTAGCTTGGGTTTGACAATCTTCGGAATTGACCTTTATTTTGCCAGCCCGGAAACGGTTCAGCAAGTTGTCAATATCAGTGGTTTTTTAGCCCTTGAGCACAACGGGCGTATAATTTTTGACCTAATTATGATTGGTGTTTTTGGGGGCTTTTATACCGTACCGCTGTATGCATTGATACAGCAGCGAGCCCCAGCGGAATTTCGTTCCCGGGTGATTGCGGGAAACAATATTGTTAATGCCTTGCTGATGGTGCTTTCGGCTGCAATGGCAATGGTTTTACTAGGCAATATTGGCTTAAGTATTCCCGAACTTTTCCTAGTGACGGCGGTTTTGAATATTCTAGTTGGCGCTTATATTTTCACCGTGGTGCCGGAGTTCTTCATGCGCTTTATTGTCTGGATGATGATGAAGAGCATTTATCGCATTAATGTTGTGGGTCTTGAAAATATTCCTGAAGAGGGTGGTGTGATCGTGGCATCAAATCATGTCAGCTTCATTGATCCCTTGTTATTGGGTGGTATTATTACCCGGCCTCTGCGCTATGCTATGTATTACAAAATATATGAGTTTCCAGGTTTGCGTTGGTTGTTTAAGGCGGCAAAAGCTTTTCCTATAGCCAGCAAGAAAGAACACCCTGAAGTTCTGGCTTCAGCGTACCGGCGAATGCATGAAATCCTGGATGAAGGTGAGGTGTTAGGGATATTTCCAGAGGGCCTTGTGACCTATGATGGCGACATCAATCCTTTCAAAAAGGGGGTTGAAAAATTGGTCCGGGAGAACCCGGTTCCGGTGGTTCCAGTGGCAATCTGTAATCTCTGGGGCAGCATGTTTTCACGCAAAGATAAAGGCATAAAACGCCGCCCGCGTAAATTCTGGCAAAAAATCGAAGTGATTATCGGCGCGCCAATCCCTGCAGATGAAGTGACTTCAGAGCGAATTGAGACTGAAGTGCGAAAACTTCGTGGAGACGCCTGTTAGAAACAAAGTTACTTTGTCGCCAGTAGAATTAATCGATCTGAATCAAGGTCATACTCGCTGCCGTCGAGATCACCAAAAATTTGCACTGTAGAAAACCCAGCGGCTAATAATCTGTCCTGCAATTCAACCGCAGTGTAAATATTAAGACTAAAGCTTGCTCTGAAGACTTTGTCTTTAGATACCAGCGTCCACTCATTATCCAGGCGGCTGAGGTTATCCAGTAAAATAGGTTGTTCAATCAATAGCTCTGTGGGGCTAATTTCTCGCGTGAGTAAGGGTTCGTAATTGTGAATGATATATTCTTTACCGGCGACATCGAGAAGAAATTTTCCGCCTGTAGTCAGTGATTGATAAACATTATCGAGCACTTTGAGGTCATCACCAGGGGCTTGAAAATAACCGAATGATGTCCACATGCTCAAGATCAGATCAAAGCTTTTTGGGCGAATAAATTTGCGCATATCAGCGCGGATAATCTCAACGCTATGCTGGTGAGGTGTTGCCTCTAGCTTATCATCTAAAATGCCGAGCAGGTAGGCACTGGTATCAACGGCGGTAAGCGGGTACCCCAGCTCAGCTAATGGCAGTATATGGCGGCCGGGTCCGCAAGCCAGGTCGAGAATGTTAGCCGTACTTATACCCGTCAGCTGGATTATTTGCGGTATTTGTTCAGCCGCCAAGGCGAACTGTTCAGGGGAAAACATCGTCGCATAAAACTCAAGCCATAATTGCTCGTCCAGAAACCAGTCAGAATTCATTGCTAATACTCGCCTTGGGTAATATGGTGAATGTGAATATAAAAAATATAAATTTATTATAACCAGTTATTCGTCCTTCCGATTTATTCGGAGTAGTAAAAATTAATTTTATATTAACGACCTGCTGGCAATCGACTGGTAAACTATCAGTATCGGGACTGTCCCCCCAATTTGGAATCTGCACACTCAGTGAAACCTACTATCTCTACAATTGGCAATTGGATCACTCCATTGCTTATGCTTAGCTTGCCCGTAGCTGGCTTTGCGATGGAAAAAAATTCACTGCAGTTACCGCAGGGCTGTCCATTGGTGCTGACTGAATTTGAAATTCCGGCGCTGGAAAACAGAAAAGACCTACCAATTGATATTAACGCTATAGCAGGCGATTTTGCCCGACCGTTGTCTATTTTTACCGGTGATGTGATCCTAACCCGAGGCGCTCAGCAGCTAAAAACCGATTTACTTAAATATGATATCGACAAAGAACAGATGAACTTCCCTGAACCGTTGGAATATCGAGATACTGGCTTGTTTCTCCGGGCTGCGAGTGCAGAGTATAACCTGCTGGAAGAGAGGGGCACTTTTCAGCGAGTGGACTACCAGCTATTCAGTAATAATAGTAAGGGACATGCGAGCAAAGTCCGGGTAAGCAGGGGCAGCCAGCTAAGCATGGATGGGGTCGAATACACAACCTGCCAGGGGGATGATCCGGATTGGCAGATTATTGCTAAAAACATAAGTATTAATGCGCAAACGGGTCGTGGTACCGCCCGTGGGGCAAAGCTGGAAATTAAGGGTGTGCCAGTACTTTATACTCCCTGGCTCAGTTTTCCGATCGATGACCGCAGGCAAACCGGGTTTTTATATCCCTCGGCGGGAGCCTCGAATGATAATGGTTTTGATATGTCCATTCCCTGGTACTGGAACATTGCCCCGAATCAGGATTTAACTTTGATACCACGATGGATAACAGATCGTGGGTTTATGCTCGGTAGCCAATACCGTTTTATGACCGCCCGAACTACAAACAGCGCGGAAATTAAGTATCTTGCAGACGATGACAGAACGGGCGAAGATCGTTATCACTATAAGGTCTCTCATAAAGGCACAATTAATCCCCAGTGGCAGACAAAACTGCACTTAAACCGGGTCAGTGATGAAAATTATTTCTTCGATTTTGGAAATTCTCTGGTGCAATCCTCACGACAGTTTTTGCGCTCACAGGTGGGTATTGCCGGGCGCGGAAAATACTGGGATTTAGACCTGCAGGCAGACGATTTCCAGATATTGGACGCGGAAATCAACCCGAATCGTGGGCCATACAGTCGTGTGCCCCAGTTGCGTTACCGGTTGGATATTCCAATTAACAAAAGCAGATTTGATTTTCGCCTCGACAGCGAGTTGGTGGCTTTTGATCGAAAAGCGGGGGTAACTGGCGGTCGTGCCGATGTTCTTGGTCAGTTATTATGGACCTATGAGGACGCGGCAGGCTTTGTGCAGCCGGCGCTTGGTTATCGGGTGACTCAGTATTCGTTGAATAACAACCTCGGTTTTGTGGATGACTCGCCGGGCCGCAGCAATTTGATTGCGAGTTTTGATACTGGTCTGTATTTCGACCGCGAGTTGAAAAGCGGCGCCCAGCAAACCCTGGAACCGCGATTGTTTTATCTTTTTGTACCATTTGAGAATCAGAATGATCTACCGGATTTTGATACCGATGAAATGACATTCGGATTCGGTCAGTTATTTAGCTACAACCGCTTTATTGGTGCCGATCGCCAGGGAGATGCAAATCAACTGACATTGGCGCTGACCAGCCGGACATTTGATTCTACTCAAGGCTTGGAACGCTTTAATTTGAGCTTGGGCCAGATCTTGTACTTCGCTGATCAAAAAGTACAACTACGACCGGGTGATCCGGTGAATAAGGCCGGTACCTCGGATGTTATTGCTGAAGCTAGTTGGTACCCATCCCAAGTTTGGGCCGCCCGGGCTGGCGTGCAGTGGAGTTGGGAAGAAAATGAGCTTGATGTGGGCTATGCTAGCGTTGATTACCAATCGAACTCACAGTTGCAATTGGGCTTCGAATACCGCTATCGCCTCGACTCTGTTGATCAGTTCGATATTCGCGCCTCTGTTCCCTTATCTTCCCGTTGGCGACTGATGGGCCGCTGGAATTACGATCGGGATGAGGCCGGCACCCTGGAAGCGCTGGCAGGTTTTGAATACAGCAGTTGCTGTTGGGCGATGCGCCTGCTTGGCAGGCGTTACCTGCGTAACAACGATGGCGAGAACCGCAGCGGTATTTATCTGGAATTTGAACTAACCGGGCTGGGTATTCTCGGGCGTGAGCCGTACAAATTGTTTAATGACCGTAATTTTTAGCCTGTTTGGTCGCGAAATACAGGTACAATAGCGATCTGTTTGATTGATATAGAAAATCTAATTATGACTATGAAATTTTCCAGCTGTTTTATTTTATTCGTGCTTGCGCCGCTGTTGTTGTCTCTCGGCCCTAAAAACATCCGCGCAGAAGTCCAGCCTCTGGACAGTATCGTTGCCGTAGTTAACGAAGATGTGATTCTGCGTAGCGAGCTTGATCAGGCGGTCGATGGTGTAATGGACCGTATCCGCCAGTCGGGTGGTAAGCTACCGAGCAAGCAATTGCTCGAAAGTCAGGTGATTGAAAACCTGATTTCGACCAAGCTACAGGTACAACGCGCTCTCGGTACTGGGATCCGTGTGAGTGACAGCGATATTGACTCTGCGCTGGTGCAGGTTGCCAATCAAAACAAAATGTCAATTGAGCAGTTGCGCGACGCCATTGAGCGCGATGGTTTTAATTTTACCGAGTTCAGGCAAAGCTTGGGTGAAGATATGATGTTGCGCGAACTGAAGCAACGCGTGGTCGATAGCATGGTTAATGTGACTGAATCGGAAATCAATATTTTGCTGGCAACCCGAGACCTCGATGATGGTGAATACCTGCTCTCGCACATAATGATTAGTGTGCCGGAAGGTGCAACACCCGAGCAGTTGGCTGAAGGCACTGACCGAATTAACGATATTTATCGGCGTTTGCAGGAAGGTATGGATTTTAAATCTGCGGCAATATCTTATTCCGAGGCCCCGGAGGCATTAGAAGGTGGTACTGTCGGCTGGCGCGATCTTAACTCTATTCCCCGTTATTTTGCTGAAGCCATAGAACCTTTAGGAAATGGGGAATATACCGATGCTATGCGCAGCCCGGCAGGATTCCATATTTTTCGAATAGATGACAAGCGCGAACGCGGTAAAGTTGTGGTCAAAGAATACAACGCTCGGCATATCATGATAAAAATTACCGAGTTGCGAAACGCGCGTCAGGCCATGGATAAAATCATGGATATTAAGAAACAATTGGATGAAGGTGCCGACTTTGAAACACTGGCAAAATCAGATTCCGATGACAGTAGTAGTGCAAATCTTGGTGGTGATCTCGGCTGGTTCATTCCTGAGAAATTCGGTGACCGAATGAAAGTCATGCTCGAAGGTCTGGGTGTAGAAGGTACCTCAGAACCATTCCAAACTGAGGTTGGTTGGCATATAGCCCAGTTTCTGGGTCAACGAGAAATCGATAGAACCGAAGAAACCACCCGCAATGAAGCCCGTAACCTGATTCGCCAACGCAAAGCGGAACAGGAAGTTAATCAATTCCTGCGTCAGATGCGCGATGAAGCCTATGTTGATCTTCGTATCGATGCTGGGTAATCCCCCGATTCCCGGGTAGAGGTAATAGGATTTGCTTGACTCGGGTACCTCACCGTTACTGGTAACTGCCGGAGAGCCGGCCGGTATAGGCCCGGAATTAATTGTCCGAAGCCTCGGTTTATCCACTGATTCAACGGCAACTCAATTACCGTTATTGGTGCTAGCCGATGCAGGCTTAATTCAAAGAGCGGCCAGTCGTTTTGGTATTGAAACATCGCGAATTGATGAAAATCTACAGGTGTTTGAATCATTATCAGAATATTCAAGCGGTGAGCAAAAACCGGGTCAGTTAGCGGTTCTGCATGTGCCTATGGAAGCGCCTGAAACCCCCGGAATACTCGATGCCCGGAACTCTCCTTATGTGCTCAATACATTACGCATTGCGGCTGAGCTCTGTCTTAGTGGCGATGCGGCAGGCTTAGTAACGGCGCCTCTGCATAAGGGTATTATTAACGAGGTTGGCATCGATAATGCATTTTTCAGTGGGCATACTGAGTACCTAGCGGAACTATCGAATACCCCAAGGGTGGTGATGATGTTGGCAACAGCAGGGTTTCGGGTGGCATTAGTTACGACCCACCTGCCGCTGAAAGATATTGCCGCGGCGATAAGCTTTCAAAGTGTCACCGAGACGCTGGAGATTTTACACCGGGATATGCGTAATAAATTTAATTTAAGTCGGCCTCGAATCACCGTTTGCGGGCTGAATCCTCATGCCGGCGAGGGTGGGCATTTAGGCATGGAGGAAATTGAAATTATCGAGCCTGCATTACAGCATTGTCGTGCCCAGGGCATGGACATTATTGGACCGTTGCCCGCCGATACCGCGTTCACCCCGGCAAATATCGATAAAAGTGATGTTATCCTAGCGATGTATCATGACCAGGGCCTGCCGGTATTGAAACACGCTGGTTTCGGCAATGCCATTAATATCACTCTCGGCTTGCCCTTTATTCGCACATCGGTAGATCACGGTACCGCGTTAGATATAGCCGGCCTAGGTAAGGCAGATACCGCCAGCTTAGCGCTGGCCATTAAGACGGCAGCTGAAATGGCCATCAGGAAAGTATGAAACATAAACCTCGTAAACGCTTCGGCCAAAATTTTCTTGTTGACCAAACAATAATTCAGCGGATTGTCGATTCTATCAATACCGGGCCGGGGCAAACTGTGGTCGAGATTGGCCCTGGTCAGGGTGCGTTGACGCTACCATTACTAAAAACCGGCTGTGATCTACATGTGATTGAAATTGACCGTGATCTGGTGGCAAAACTCCGCTTGGATTACCCGGTTCAACTCAATGATGAACGCCGATTTTTTCTACATCAGGCAGATGCCTTGCGCGCAGATATCGGGGAAATTGCTGGTGTGGATAACTTCAAGCTGGTAGGTAATTTACCGTATAATATTTCTACACCCTTGATATTTCACACTTTTAACTGGCGTAAACAAATTTCAGAAATGCTGTTTATGTTACAAAAAGAGGTCGTCGATCGAATGGCAGCTTCAGCTGGGGATGGAAAGTCTTATGGCCGCTTGTCGGTGATGACCCAATATTATTGCAAGGTTGAACCTTTATTTACGGTGCCGCCGGGGGCATTTTTCCCGCCGCCACAGGTGCACTCTAGTATCGTGCGCCTGATTCCACATAACAGCCTGCCAGTTAAGGTTAAGGATGAAGACCGTTTCGATAAAGTGGTTAAGGCGGCATTTGGTATGCGGCGTAAAACCTTGCGCAATGCGCTCAAGTTGTTAATGACTGCCGATGAAATTACCGCTGCGGGTATTCAACCATCTGCACGCGCTGAGCAGCTCTCACTGGAAGAATTCGCCGCGCTTGCTAATCATGTGTGCGGCTAGCGCGGTGTTACTTGGCCAGCGAATACGCATTTCTTTTCCCCAGTGAGCAAGAACCGGCTGGTATAAAGAGTGAGTTTGATGTCACTAGTCGAAATTTAAACCTAAATTTAAGCGCAAATTTAACCTGGGGATAGAATTGGAAATACCCCATAGTGAAGATCTACAACAGCTAAGGCTTCGGCAAATGAAGAGGCTGCCGCTTATCCTATTGTTAGTAATGGCTGTGCTCTACACACTCAGCTGGGACCAGCAAGGCGCATGGCTATGGCTGCATGCATTTTCTGAGGCGGCCATGGTAGGTGCGCTGGCCGACTGGTTTGCGGTAACTGCCTTGTTCCGTCATCCAATGGGATTACCTATCCCACATACTGCCATTATTGCCCGTCGAAAAAATGAGATTGGTGAGTCAATGGCGCGCTTTGTGGCCGAAAACTTCCTGCAGGCGGAAGTTCTCGAAAAACGCTTACAGTCACATAATCTGGCTGGAATAGTCATCAGCTGGTTAAAACAGACAGACAACCGACGGCAGCTTATCGGTAATACACTTTCATTGTGGAGCTGGTTAATGGCAGCGGTTGGTGAACAGCGGGTGAGAGCGTTTGTAACGCGCATCGCGCAGCGGCAGAGCTCTAATTTCGATGTCGCGAAAATAGCCGGCCAGGCACTTGAAGTAATGACCAGTAAAGGTCGGCATCAGGAAGTCTTTACCCAGGCTTTGCGCTTTGCGATTGTTGCTCTGAGTGAAAACGAGGAACGAATTCGATACCGCGTGCAGCATGAAAGCCCCTGGTGGATGCCGGGTTTTGTAGATGACAAAATTGTCGGGCAGTTGTTGCAACGCATAGAAACGGTGTTATTTGAGATGGCTCTGGATCCGGAGCATGAGCTTCGGCAGCGCTTTGATCAGCAGCTAGAAAAATTAACCAAAGACCTGCAGACATTACCCGAATACAAACTTCTGGGTGAACGGATAAAAAAAGACTTCATGCAGAACGATTCAATCCAGGAGTATTTGTTGCGACTCTGGAATGATCTGGCCGCGCGTCTAAAGCTTGCTGAAAGTGATCCCGACTCGAAAATTCATCTACACATGGATAACTTGTTGCAGGGATTAGTCGTTGAACTGGAAGCAGACCCTGGCATGCGTGAATTACTTGACCAATGGATATCAGCTGCAATTACACATATTGTGAGCGAGAATGCTGACAGTATCAGTGGTTTAATTTCCGATACTGTCAGGAGCTGGGATGCGGATACAACTTCTCGGCGGGTTGAGCTCGCCATCGGCCGGGATTTGCAGTTTATCCGTATCAATGGAACTCTGGTTGGTGGCTTGGTTGGTGTACTCCTGTTAGGGCTTAATTTATTAGTAGAAAAATTTATCTGATGAACTACTCGTTGGCTTCAAAACGGTGGGCGGAATAGTTTTTCTTTACCTTCCTTGGATCCCATACTTTACCGTTCATGGAGATATAAACCCCGGAGGGCAGGCATTGTACAGCACCAACCGCACAACCTATATTGAAGACCGCATCTGAATCACGAAAACGGGCCGGTTTTAGGGAGCCGGTGAGGACGATAACTTTATCCTCAATATCGAGCAATTCCATCGCGGTTTCCACCATGGTGTCTGTGCCGTGTGTAATCAGAAAATGTTTGGAGCTGCTGTGGGCAATGACATTACGAATCAGGGCGCGATCTTCGGCATTGAAATGTAGGCTGTCTTTGTGCATAAGGGCATTGATATGGACTTCAAAACCGATACCGGTGTCTTCAAGAATACGCCCGATTTCCGGGGGGCCAATTTCGTAGTCACTTTTGTCATCAAAGTAAACCTTATCAATGGTGCCGCCGGTAGTGATTATCTGCAATGTTTTCATATCGGGTTGCTCGTTGATTAGCCTGCCGGCAGAGATTAGGTAAAAGTCGCCTAATATGCAAGCCCCCAATCCCTTGGTAGAGCTCTAAATCGGGATTGAGGCAAGCCGGTTGGCAAGCCAGACCTGATAATATCGGTTAATATAGACTCTGAAATTGACTCTCGCGGATAGGCGCGTCTGATTTATGCGTAACAAATACCATAATAGTGCATTGCAAATGGCTTTGCTGGGCTTGCTTGCGGTATCCCAGCTGACTTATGCAGCAGTTGAAACCCAAGCAGAATTGGTTGATATGCCTTCCGAAGCACAGCTGAGCGCGGTAATCGCCGCAGCTAAGAGCCGCGAGTCAGCATTGATTACTCTGTTGGCATTAACTCGGCTACAGGATAATTATCGAGCTGCTAAGTTAGCTGCAACGGCGGCCACAGATGCGAATGTTGCTGCTGTGCTTGATGAGGCCGGTTTGCCGGTTGTGGAGCAAACTGATGAGGCCGATGATTTAGTTGCTGATATAGCAGAAGGTTTAGGCGCTGATTTAGTCAATGATTTAATCGATGATTTAGGTGGGGAAAATTCATCCACAAGTGAAGTTAGTCAGCTGGTAGAACCGGACTATGACGACTTGGTGCGGCAGTTTACGGATGATCGTGCTTGGCTACAGAGTTTAAAACCAGAGGCTTTGCGCCTTTCTATGGAGCCTCTGGATTTGTTCAGTAATGGGTTTTTTACTCAAAAATTGTTGCTGGAGTTAAAGTTGCACGGGCTAACTCTCGAGCTTGGGTCCGAACTCAGTGACGATAAACTGCAAGCTCTACTGGTTAAGTTGGTATTTGAAAAGAAACAGCGCACGGTGGTTCGGGCATTGATGCCTTATCTGCTGCGCCAGGCCGAATCCCGAGCATTAACCAGCCGTGAAGACCTGCAACAAATGCTGCTGAATGATGTTAGTTTCAACCATGTTATAGCGGCGCTGGACTTGCAAAGTCTAGGGGTATCAATTGCGACTGACTCGGCTACTGAAAAACCGCCGCTTATTGCAGAGCTTGCAGACATAGATCTTGACTCCGGATTTAATCAACTGCTTGAAGAGTTACTGATTCCAGGTCTTATAGCGGAAACCGCTAGTGTCAATATTGCCAATGGGAATGCAAGTGCGCAGGCTGAGGATTTAGGGCTGCTAAAGCCACAGCAACAACCGGTATTTGAACAGTTGATATTTAAGTTACGCCTCGGCTTAATCAGGCAATCAGCAAGCTTTGATGTTGGCCTGGCCTTATATACACTCGATACGCTGGTCGCGCTGAAGGAAAAACGCAGTTTGGTTTTTACCAACGGCTTGAGTTTATTAACCACAGCGCTTCTGGATCGGCAGAATCTAAAACAGCAGTTGGCACTTAGCAATTTATCTACAGATGAAGATAGCACGGAAAATATAGAAGCAACAGTACAGACACAGATCAACAAGCCCGCCTATCCTTTGTTTGAAACTAGCTGGTTACCCTTGTTGGCAGAAAAACTACCGCAGTTACAACAACTTTACAGCCAGGACTTTGCCCTAGTTGATGCTTCAACAAAAACCGCACTGGCACTGACTAGTGAAGCATTTATCCATATCGTAGGCGGGCAGGTGGACTTTGAAGAGCAGCGTCGTAAGTTAGTTGATGCTCATGCAATTTTGGACTTGTTACTCCCAGATGCAGGGTATTACTTCTTGCAGCCACTGCGGGAAAGTATTCGGGAAGCGATTGCTATGTGTACTAGTATTGTGGCTGCTGCAATGCCTGAGTTGAAACCCATAAGTAGCGAACAATATGATGGCTGTGTCAGTTCGTTCCTGGATATGGGTAGTGTACAAGCGAAGAATATTCCGCTTTCCGGTAACTCTAGTGGGCCATGGGAACGGCAACAATTACGTCGCGAGCTGAGCCTGACGCCTTGGCAAAGGATCAATTATTTGCTCGCTTATCTAACTACGCAATACAGCAATTCTTGTGTTGACACCACGCGGGTAATTAACCCCTTGGAATGGTCGGTACAGGCGGCGGTAATGGCCTGGTTTACGGCACCCTGGCCGAGCCTGGCAAATACCGAGGTGAATGAAAATGCCGTTGATAAAATGCTCGATGAGTTCACTCAATTTAATCGACAGATGACAACTTACCGCAGCTGCCTGCTGGGTACCGGTGGTGACTTGATTCAGAGAATGCTGGCAAATTACAAGCTTAAGCTGGATGAGCTTATTGCTAGCATTGCCGTGCTTGAACATCAATTCAGGCAAAACAGGCTGTCGCCTGGGGCAGACATAAAACTTGATGCCGGCGCTGAGCAAAATACCAACTACCGCCCCGAGGCCTTGGTAATTCTTCCCTGCGATAGCGCAAACATCTGTGATATGGCGATGCCTTTACCTGCAACACTGGCTCTCGTGGGCTTGTTTCCCAGCCCTTACCTAGTTGCGGATCAGTCGCGTATGGGTTCGGTAGAGATATGTTATGACAAGGTTCGTTGGGTTGCACGCCGATCGACACAAGCGCGGGATAATGCCCCGGAGGTTGCAAATTACTATGCCCATCTGGGTTTTAGTATTAAAGGCCGTTTCCATCAAAACGGCAAACTGACGGATGTCTTTGAACGCAGCTTTGTTAGTCCGGACGAATATCATTACCTGTTTGCTGAAAACACAACTGAGGTGCTCGAGTCTGAATGCCCGATGGAAATTATCGGGCAACCAATTATTACCAAGCTTAGTGGCAGCAAGCTCAATATTGTACCTAATAGATTAACTTACCTGACGGCTTACAGGGCCCTACCCTCGCGATTACTGGCAGAAAATTGGGAGAAGGGCGCAGAATGGCGGGACAGGTTTGTAACCGGCAGCGGTGTTGAGGTCATTAGCGAGTCCGATGGATCGGAATTGCTCGATTCGGTCAATAACTACTTGCACTCGCTACGGGAATCGCGTGAAGCAATGATATACACCGCGCTGTTGGCGCCTCCTTTGAGTAGTCAGCAGCCTGATTCACTTGCCCAGAGGGTATCTGCCCTGAGCATAGAAAAAGCGCTGTTACGCTCTACTCTTGCGATTTTTCACGGTGAGTTACTGGGTAACAATGAGTGGGTGCGGGCGGCGGTTGCCGGCACCAACGGGCTGCTTGATCGCCGGGTATTACGGCGTCTGCGCGAAGCCAATGTGACAGTAGGTGATGTCGGTGCGCTCGGGCGTTTGCGCAGCCAACGCTTCGGTCAGGCTTGGCAGGGTTTGTTTTCTGCGGATATTCCGGAATCCATTCGTGCATCAAATCAAGCAGAGGCGTCTATCTCACCGCTACTGGCAACCGCTTGGTTGCAGTTAAAATACCTCCAGCAACAGCAATTGCAGGCACCGTTATCACCACTTGATGCGGTGCTTATTTCACCCGTGCCGCCTTCCGAGAACGACCCCGCTGTACCAGTAGAACCCAATAATATGTGATTAAAGCTATTTGCGTGATAGCCAACCAGCGCCCGTCAGGAAGTGTCCAAGCCTCCGCAATCGCAAACATAAAGTGTGGAGTGGTGATATAGGCGCCGATAATGGCTTTTCTCAGTGAGCCTTTGAGAATTCCCGTTAACGGAAAGAGCAGGGGTAGAGCAAAGATACCCGCCAGCCAGACTGATTGGTAACCGACCGGGGTTGGTAGTAACCACAGCCATATGGGCTGCAGTATCAGCAACAATAGATAAACAATACTGGTGATTTTAGCTTGCGTTGTCATCAATAATATCCAGAACACTCTCAGGTGGGCGGCCAATGCTTGCTTGCCCTGCAGAAAAAACTATCGGGCGTTCGATCAGTCGAGGGTATTGGTTCATTGCCTGAATCAAGGCTTCTTCACTGAGTGCGGTATTATCCAAGTGATGCTGCTGATATTCGGTTTCGCCTTTACGCATCATATCCCGCGCACTGTCCATACCTAATAGTGTCAGGGCGTTTTTGATTTCTGCAGTACTGGGTGCGGTATCCAGATAGGTGATGATGGTGGGTTCAATGCCTCGTTCCTGTAGAATTTCGAGCGTTGCACGGGATTTAGAACAGCGTGGGTTGTGCCAGATCGTTACAGTCATTGAAGTACTCTTTAAGTGAAGGGGTTCTAATGGTTATTGTAACGCCTTATGTTGGGTCATGAGTGCGGTACAATAGAGATATTATGGCATCAGAAAAAGACCACAAGCTAAAAAATCACTATGATCAGCGTTTTTTTCGCACATTGGGTCAGCATTTATGGCGGCATTTCAAGAGTGACCGTTTGTTCCAAGTAGCCGGGGCGCTCAGTTACACCAGCCTGCTAGCAATTGTGCCGTTGCTGGCGGTAGGCCTAGGGATTATTTCCTCATTCGAAGTATTTCAGGACTGGAGTGGTAATTTGCAGGATTTCATCTTCAGAAACTTTGTTCCCAGCGTCGGTGAAGAAGTCAAAACCTACATCCAGGTCTTTATGGCCAGTACCTCAAAGCTAACGATTGTAGGAACCCTGTTTCTTATCGTCACCGCACTGGCTTTAATGTCGGCCATTGAGAGTGCATTTAACCGCATATGGCGGGTGACATCTGAGCGCACATTTTTATCCAAAATGGTGATGTTTTGGGCAGTGCTAACACTCGCACCTTTGTTGATGGGTGCTGCGCTGGCATTGACTGCACGGCAATCGCTTTCGGGCTTTGATTTGGCTTTTGCCAATAGTATTTGGTTTGAAACGCTGGCTATCTTTTTGTTCACCTGGGGCGCACTTACCCTAATTTTTATCCTTGTACCTAACCGTCAGGTGAACTGGCGGCACGCCGTTGTCGGTGGGTTGATTTCAACAGTATTATTTCAGTTGGCGAAAAAGGGCTTCGTCTTCTATGTTTCCGGCGCCAACTACAAAACAGTTTATGCCTCAATGGCAACAATTCCTATTTTCTTGTTCTGGATTTATATTTCCTGGGTAGTTGTATTATTTGGTGCATCATTGACGGCGGCGTTGACAACTTTCCGTTATCGCCGTAGCAAATGGCAGTGGCCACGGCATTTGGAGCTTCAGTTGCTGTTTCGTTTGCTGGCTGATTTGTTGAAAGCACAAAAAAAAGGCACGGCTTTAAGTCTGGAAGATATACTTATCGAAGAACCTTCAGCCGCCGATGGCCAAATTCTGACAATGTTAAGAGATTTACAGCAGGCGGGATTGGTGATGCAGTCTGAAAAAAATGGCTGGCTGTTGAGCCGTAATCTCGATGAAATTAACTTTGAAAGCCTGTTAAAGGTGGGAGATTACTCTCTGCCATTGGGCTGGATTGCTGAACTACCTGCAACTGAGCGTATCGATCAACGCTTTAAAGCATTAATGACAGAGCTTCATTCAGGCTCAGAGTTCGCTTTAAAACGACCATTACAAACGAGTTTGCAAACAGATCAACTTTTTTCACCGGAATCTAAATAAAACACTATGTTTAAAATTAGTCTCATACTTAGTATGTTTATCGCAGCCGTTCCTGGCCTCTCCCAGGCAGAAGAAATTAAACCAGCCTACAATTTTTCATTAACGAATTTAGCGGGCAACACGGTACAGCTTTCAGATTATCGGGGTCAATGGGTAGTGGTGAATTATTGGGCCACTTGGTGCGCACCCTGCATAAAAGAAATTCCCGAATTGTCAGAGTTACATACTGAGCGTGATGATATCACCGTGCTTGGGCTGGACTATGAAGATATAGAGCGTGCCCGACTGGATGAATTTCTATCCAAACTTGAAGTCAGTTACCCGATACTGTTGCTGGATGTTTATGCAATGCCAGAGGGCATGGAAATCCCGCGGGCGTTACCTACAACATATATAGTGAATCCTGAGGGAATGCGCGTGCGAACCTTCATTGGGCCGGTTACCCGTGCGGAAGTTGAAAAAGCGGTCGACACCGCGACCGGTAAATAATAATCACTAGCATTTGATCACGGTTTTTTGACCCTGGTCAATGACAAAGAGCAAAAATTAGGTATAATGCAAATCATTCTCATTTAGATTTAGAATTTATTTCGCAAGAACTCTGCGTGAATAGCTTACTTGGATGGTTGGCAAGACATTGGAAATACAGATTTCACTTAAAGATATGATTGTTGGTGGCCGGGGTAACCGGGTTTATTCTGAAAAAAACCCTGCTGCAAGGCACTAGTGCAACCATAGTCCTGATGTTATCTACAGCTATTAGGCTGTATGCCTGAAAAATCTAAAGCAGAATGATTTTTACATCCAAATGCACCAACTTTGTGCAGCCCTGCACCACCACCTTACACTCTAAAACCAAAGCCTCACTGTAATTGGGGCTTTGGTGCTGGCACGCTCTTTGCAGGTACTTACTGGTGACTTAACCGGAGAGTGAAGATGAAACTTATCACTGCAATAATTAAACCTTTTCGCCTGGAAGATGTTCGCGAACGCTTGGCAGATGTGGGAATCCATGGGATGACCATCACCGAGGTACGCGGCTGTGGTCGGCAAAAAGGGCATACCGAGCTCTATCGGGGGGCAGAGTATGTGGTCGATTTCCTACCAAAAATAAAACTTGAGATTGCCATTCCTGAAAGCCAGCTGGAAGCCACATTAGAGGCTTTGATTGAGGCTGCGGGTACAGGAAAAATTGGTGATGGCAAGATTTTTGTGACCACACTGGAACAAGTTATCCGCATTCGCACCGGGGAATCCGGTGAGCACGCTATTTAAGGAGTTTAAATCATGAGTGAAATAAGTGATATATTAAATTTACGCTACGCACTGGATACCCTGTTTTTGCTACTCAGTGGTGCTTTGGTGATGTGGATGGCAGCCGGGTTTTCGATGCTGGAGGCCGGTCTGGTCAGAAGCAAAAATACGACGGAAATTCTGACTAAGAATATTGTCCTTTATGCCATTGCTTGCATCATGTTTATGCTGGTGGGTTATTCGATGATGTATCCAACGAATCCGGTTAATTCCTGGTGGCCTGGCTTCGGTGCAATGATTGGGGCCGAGCACGATGTGGCTAACATTCTAGGCCAATCGGCTGAAAGCTGGTATGACGGCAGTTATTATGCACACGCTGCAGATTTTTTCTTTCAGGTAGTATTTGTCGCAACCGCAATGTCGATTGTTTCCGGGGCAGTTGCCGAGCGGATGAAACTCTGGCCCTTCTTTGTCTTCGCCATCGTTCTTACCGGCTTCATATACCCGCTTCAGGGGTATTGGAAATGGGGTGGAGGTTTTCTGCATGCTGCAGGTTTTCAGGATTTTGCCGGTAGTGGTGTGGTTCATCTGGCTGGTGCATCTGCAGCTCTGGCCGGCGTGTTGTTATTGGGCCCCCGTAGCGGAAAATACACACGCAAAGGAATTCAGCCGATTACCGGGGCGAATATGCCCTTGGCGGCCTTGGGTACCTTTATCCTGTGGTTAGGTTGGTTAGGCTTCAATGGTGGCTCACAATTGGCGGTGAGCACAGTCGAGAATGCCAATGCAGTGGCTGCGGTGTTTGTGAACACCAATGCAGCAGCAGCCGGCGGAGTGATAGCGGCTCTGCTGGCTGCTAGGTTATTTCTCGGAAAAGCCGACCTGACCATGGTATTAAACGGTGCGATTGCCGGCTTGGTTGCAATTACCGCCGGGCCGGATACACCCTCAGCCTTGCTGGCTTGCATGATTGGTGCGGTAGGCGGCGCTCTGGTGGTGGCATCGGTTGTCAGCCTGGATCGGATAAAAATTGATGATCCTGTCGGCGCCATATCAGCTCACGGTGTGGTGGGGATATGGGGTTTGCTGGCAGTCCCTCTGAGTAACACTACGGCGAGTTTAAGTATTCAATTGCTTGGAATTGTCTGTATCGGTGGATTTGTTTTTCTTAGTAGTCTACTGGTGTGGGCTGTGATTAAAGCAGCGGTTGGTATCCGGGTAAGCGAAGATGAAGAATATGATGGTTTGGATATTCACGAATGTGGTGTCGAGGCCTATCCGGAATTTACTAAATCGAGTTAGTTTCCAGCACTCGCGCTACCGGCGCAAATGAGCGCCGGTGTATGGGGCAGACACCGTGCTTTTCTAGGGCCGCCCGATGCATAGCAGTCGGGTAACCTTTGTTTTTATCGAAACCATATTGGGGCCAGCGTTGGTGTTGCTTTAGCATATAGCGATCACGGCTGACTTTCGCTAGTATGGAGGCTGCACTGATAGCGGCTTGGGTGGCATCACCGCCAATAATTGCGTTGGCCGGAATTCCGAAATCCGGGCAACGATTGCCATCTACTAATACCAACTCAGGTTTAAGGCGTAAACCGGCGACAGCTTTCTGCATTCCCAGCAGGGTAGCTTGGAGAATATTAATGTGGTCGATGATAGCCATTTCAATATGCACAATTTCCCAGGCCAAAGCTCGGTCGCAGATGATATCAAACAGCAATTCACGCCGCCGAGCTGTGAGTTTTTTAGAATCATTCAGCCCGATAATGGGCCTGTCGGGATTAACAATCACGGCGGCGACACTAACCGGCCCGGCTAAGGGGCCGCGGCCGGCTTCATCAACACCTGCAATCACTGGATCGTGCTTAGTTTTACTCAAGATAGCAGGTCCTGAATGGCAACGACGGCATTTTTGCTGGCATCTTGCCTGAGCTGTAAATGGATCTTGTGGAACTCCTGTTTAACGAGTTGCTGCTTTTCCGGTTGCTCCAGCCAGTCTAGAACGCCGCGAGCCAGATTTTCCGGGCTGGCTTGGGCTTGGACAAATTCCGGCACTAGCTTTTTACCTGCGAGGATATTAGGCAGAGAAAAATAAGCGCTTTTAATCAGCTTAAAACTTCGTGCTATAAAGTAGGTAAAGCCAGCAAGTTTGTAACAAACCACCATTGGCCGTCCAATCAGTAAGGTTTCGAGCGTGGCTGTACCTGATGCCACCAATACAACATCACTGGCAGCAACAACATTCCGCATTTGTCCTTCAAAATATGTGACGGGAAGCTTTTCGGGTAGTAGTTGTTTGAAGATAGCAGTGAGTTTCGGGTTTGCCAGTGGCACCAGAAAATGGCACTCAGGGTGTGCCGAATAAATAATTTTTGCTGCAGCAAGCATAGTTTCACCCAATCGTTCGACTTCGCTTGCACGACTGCCTGGTAGCAACGCGATATAGCAGGGGTTATTGTTGCTGTCGCAATTAAGGCCTAGCGTCGTGCTGGCCTCAATAGGATCAGATTCTAAGGGTATTTCATCTGCCATTGGATGGCCAACGAAGCGAGCATCAACACCATGTTGACGGTAAAATTCCGGCTCGAAGGGAAATAGCGTAAGCATCCGGTCAACCGACTTATGAATTTTTTTAACCCGTTTTTGCCGCCATGCCCAAACTGATGGGCTAACATAATGAACTGTTGGTATACCTTTTGCTTTGAGTTTTTTTTCTAGTCCAAGATTAAAGTCCGGCGCGTCGATTCCAATAAAAAGGTCGGGAGGGTTATCTTCCAGTCGTTTCAGTAGTTGACGCCTGAGTGAGAGGATGCGAGGCAGGTGGCGGAAAACTTCAGCCAGACCCATAACCGCGAGGTCTTCGCTGTCAAACCAAACCTCGCAACCGGCTGCCTGCATTGCAGGGCCTGCTACTCCCATAATTTGGCAGTCGGGATAACTTTGTTTTAGTTCTTTAATCAGCCCCGCCGCCAGTTGATCTCCGGAGGCTTCACCGGCTACCATGGCTATACGAAGGCGGGAGCTCATTGATCTAGGGCCTTAGCGAATAATAGGCCGGTCAATTTTTTTCAGGAAGTCTACAAGAACCTTAATTTCCGGAGAATCTGCAGCCATTTCCGAAAGCTTATCACGCGCATCTTCTAACCGCAGCTCAGATCGGTAAAGGGTTTTATAGGCTCGTCTGACCTGCTGAATTTGTTCCGGAGTATAGCCCCGTCGGCGTAGTCCTTCGGTGTTTACACCCTTGGTTTTAGCTTTTTCACCGGAAACCACAACATAGGGTGGAATGCTCTGGTTTACATGCGATGCAAAAGAAGTAAAGCTATGTGCACCAACAGAGCAAAATTGATGAATCAACGAATAACCGGATAAGATCGCCCAGTCCTCAACCGTTACATGCCCCGCCAGCGATGCATTATTGGCCATTATGATGTTATTACCCAGGTTGCAGTCGTGGGCAATATGCACGCAGGCCATTATCCAGTTGTCATTACCAATTCGGGTGACACCAGTACCGCCGACATGTTCTGAAGTTCCTCGGCTGAAAGTGCAAAGCTCGCGAATGGTATTATTATCCCCCATAATCAATGCGGTATCTTCACCGGCATACTTTTTATCCTGGGGCTCTTCTCCAATTGAGGAAAATTGGAATATTCGATTATTTTTACCTAGTATTGTGCGCCCGTTCAAGATGACATGGGGGCCGATTCTGCAACCACTATCAATTTTGACCTTGGATTCAATAATACTAAAAGCCCCGACTTCAACATCATCGGCCAGTTCTGCTTTAGGGTCAATCAGGGCGCTTGGGTGAATTCTGGGCTTCATATTCAGTCTCTTTTTTCTGCGCACAGAATTTCTGCACAAGCGGCTTTTTTGCCATCAACGAAAGCTTCACAGGAATACACCCCCATACCCATCTTAATTCGTTTTTGTACAGCTTTGAGTACCAATTGATCTCCGGGGACTACCAGTTTGGTGAATTTGGCTTTATCGACTTTGGCCATGTAAATGACTTTGCCACTGCCAGCGGTTTGTTCTTCCAGATTGGCAAGTACACCGGCAGCTTGCGCCATGGCCTCGATAATTAATACTCCGGGCATGACCGGGTGGTCGGGAAAGTGTCCCTGGAAGAATGGTTCGTTGTGGCTGACATTCTTAATCGCAGTAATAGTAGGGAGTTCGCCGCTCTGGTGGTCGATGACCCGATCAATTAATAGGAACGGGTACCGATGTGGCAGATACTCTTTAATTTTTTCGATCGATAAAGGCTGGAAATCAGTCATGGTTATTTGTCTCTTTTTCTTAGAAGTAATTTTTTTATGGTTTTGTCCAGACGCCGCAAACGCGCAAGATTTTTACGCCAATCCGCATGGGGCTGGGCTTCTACACCCGAACCATAATGACCAGGCTCAAGAATTGACTGGGTAACCATACTCATGGCAGTTATGGTCACATGATCAGCGATTTCGATATGCCCACCAATACCGCTGGCGCCGGCAATCATACAGTATTTACCGATCGTTGTACTGCCTGCAACACCGACACAACCGGCCATTGCAGTATGCGCGCCGATTTTAACATTGTGGGCGATTTGTACCAGGTTATCCAGGCGCACATCATTTTCCAGCACGGTGTCTTCAATTGCGCCCCGGTCGATCGTGGTATTGGCGCCAATCTCACAATCATCGCCAATTATAACGCTGCCCAGTTGCGGAATTTTAACCCAGTGATCCTGGTCAAATGCCAGGCCAAAACCATCTGCACCGATAACAGCACCAGAGTGGATAATCACCCGTTCTCCCAGGTTAACACCGTGGCAAAGGGTGGCGTTAGCATCAATACGGCAGTCATTACCAATGCTGACACCCGCTTCGACCACCACGCCTGCGGCGATGCAAACACCATTGCCAATGGTAGTGTCCGGGTCAATACTTGCCTGAGGGTGGATAAATGCTTGAGGCCGACTACCCTGGTAGATCAAATTGGCAATCCGGGCATAATCCAGTTGCGGGTTGTCGCTGATCAATGCGGCCCCCCGATAGTCACCGAGTTTATCTGCCGAGAGGATCACAATGCCGGCGCGGGTGTTAGCTAGATCTTTGTGGTATATCGGATTAGCAAGAAAGCTCAAGGCATCCGCATCGGCTGATATAAGTGTGGCAACTTTATCAATACAGGTATCAGCTGCGCCTGTGTATTCTATAGAGCAGTGTTTTGCCAGTTGCGCCAGTGTGAATGAGGCTGCCATAATTAGCGGTTGGCCTGTTCCTGCTGGTCGGCTTCATACTCGAACCGTAATTGTTTCAGAATGGCGCTGGTAAGGTCAATTCTTTGACTGTGGTAAAGCACTGCTGGGTCTGTTAATACCAAGTCGAAGCCTTGTTCTTTTGCGACTATACTGATGGCATGTTCTAGGGTTTCTTTAACCGCGTTGTCGATATCGTTGCGGCGAAAATTGAGCTGTTCTATCAAGTCTTCTTTACGCCGTGTTATTGCCCGGCTTAACCCGCGGATATCACGGTCAAGTTGCGCCCGGGTAATGTTATCTAAGTCGCTATTGAGGCGTTCCTGTAGTGCGCTAAGCCTTTTTTCATCCGCGAATACCGCGTCGTTAAGCGGGCGAAACTCTCTGTCTAGGACCTCCCGTCCGGCAACAATTTGGGGGGCATTGTCGATTATTATTTTTAGATCAGCATAGCCAGTTTTTTGTGTTATTACAGGTAGAGGTGAGTTTTCTGGGGTTTCGGGGTCTGCTTGTGCGTAGACAAGCGCTGACCCCAAGATGCCTGTCGTCAGGCCTAGGATCAAAAAAGCTCTTGTCAGTAAGTTACCCAAATAGCGTCCTTTTAGAACCCGGCGCCGAATGAGAATTGCAAGGTTTCTGTGTCATCACCCGGCTTTTCAAGGATTGGGTAGGCCAGGTTAATAATGATAGGTCCTACAGGTGCCTGCCAGGTCATTGATATTCCTGCTGAGGCGCGTAAACGATCAGCATCCCAGGCACTGATGTTTTCGAAGGCGTTACCAACATCTAGAAACAGTGCTAGCCTAGTACCACCTCTGCCGCCGAGGAATGGGGTAGGAAAGGCCAGCTCAAGTGTGCCGGTAGTTTTAAAGTCGCCGCCAACGGCTCGACAAAACTGATCTTTAGGGCCCAAGGTATTGTCATTAAAGCCACGCACATCACGCACACCACCCGCATAAAAATGTTCCCAAAATGGCAGGCCGCTGTCGAGAGTTACAACATCCTCTATATCACAGTCACCGGCAATGATCACTGGCGGTCCGGAAGGAGTAAAAACGAGGTCTCTATCGTAATTGTCATAAGAATCGCCGTAGCCGACATTACCTTTTATCGCAAATATCAGGGAGCGCCAGATTGGCAGGTATTTAGCAAACCTATAATTAAGTTTATAATATTCACGCGAACTGCCCGGAATAGCGACTTCTACACTCAGTCGATGTAATGAGCCGCGGTTCGGATTGAGGAAGTGATCTCGTGAATCTCGAGACCAGCTTATATCGCCCTGAATAGTTTGTAACTCTCGTTCATTGTTTTCTAGTACGCCGTTACCATTCGCATCCAGTGAGTTAGACAAGGGATCGTTAGGTATTGGCCTCAGCCCAAATTCTGTACAGACCGGTGGGGTTGCCGAATTGAATGCTATGCAGCGGACGGTGCCGATATTCAGGCTGGTGTCCCGGTAAGACAACCCGGCGCCGACATAATCCACTTCAGATACCGGAAAGCCGAAATTCACCCCAAGGGCACCTTCGCTAGAGGTAAATGAAGCAATATTAGCCTGGCGTTGATCGAAGTCGCTATAACGGATAAAGAAACCACGGCTGATACCATTATCGGTCCAGTATGGGTTGGTATATGACAGACTAACTTGCGTCAGAATAGCACTGTTGCTGATCGACATACCCACTTTATTGCCGCTACCAAGGAAATTATCCTGATTGATGGCAAGAGATAAAATCAAACCCTGAACCTGAGAGAAACCCAGACCAGCGGAAAAACTACCCGAAGGGCGTTCTTTTACATTAACGATGACATCTACTTGATCTTCGCTGCCAGGTACCTGCGGGGTTTCTATATTGACTTCATCGAAATAAGTAAGCCGCTGCAACCTGATCTTGGTGCGATCAACGGATGCTTGTGAAAACCAGGCGCCTTCAAACTGTCGTAATTCCCGGCGTAGAACTTCATCTTTGGTTTTGGTGTTACCAGCAAACAGAACCCGGCGTACATAGACGCGTTTACCGGGGTCAACAAAATAGGTAATGCTAACGGTACGATTTTCTCGGTCAATTTCCGGTGAAGGAGACACATTAGCAAAAGCATAACCAACATTGGCAAGAATGGCACTGATGTTTTCAACACTTCTCTCCATCCGTGAACGGGAGAATATATCACCATCGTTGGTCATGATTAAGCGCCGAAGGGTAGCCTCTTGAACGACCATGTCGCCTGCCAGCTTGATATCCTTAACGGTGTATTGCTCGCCTTCATGGATGTTGGCGGTGACATAGATGTCTCGTTTGTTCGGGCTGATGGACACTTGAGTCGACTCGATGTCAAAATCAACATAGCCACGATCCTGATAATAGGAACGAAGTATTTCGGTATCACCACTGAGTTTTTCGCGGGCGTACTGATCGTCTTTAGTCCAAAAGCTCGTCCAGTTGGTAGTGGCTGTTTCGAATGCTTCGCGCAGCTCTTTTTCAGTAAACAAGGTGTTGCCAACAATATTAAGGTGGCGTACGCGAGCATTTTTGCCTTCATCGATGTTAATGCTAACCCTTACCCGGTTGCGGTCAAGCCGGCTTACCGTGCCGCTGACTTTTACAGCGTATTTACCTTGAGAATAGTACTGCTTTACCAGCTCCTGCTGTACCCGGTCAAGCGCCAGTTGATCGAAAGTGTCGCCCTCCGATAAGCCGATATCATGCAGGGCCACCATCAGGTCATCCGTTTTCAGGGCTTTATTGCCGGAAATATCGATTTCAGAAATAGCGGGCCTTTCCTTAACGGTAATAATAAGAATGGTACCATCGTGGCTAACCTGGACATCTTCGAAGAAACCGGTTTTATATAACTCCCGTATCGCAGAGCGGGTGTTATAAGAGGTTAGCCGGTCATCGGTTTCTAACGGCAGGTAGTTAAATACCGTGCCCTCGGTAATCCGTTGCAGGCCTTCCACGCGAATGTCGCTGATAACAAACTCAGTACTAGCTGAGAGTGTCGAGTAACTAAAAACCAGGAAAAATAGGCTGAGAATTATTTTTTTCATATTATTTATATATCAGGACAGAATCATGAGGCAGTTTAATTGAACAGCCGTAAAATATCGTTAAAAAAGGCCAAACTCATTAAGCCGGCGAGAATGAGCAGGCCGAAGTATTGACCGGCTACTTGGGTTTGTTCCGAAACCGGACTTCCTTTTATTATTTCAACCAGGTAATACATCAGATGGCCACCATCCAGAACGGGTATTGGCAACAGGTTAAGAATGCCGAGGCTTAGGCTGATAAGTCCAAGAAAAAATAGAAATGAACTCACGCCCATCTTAGCCGACTGATTTGCTGCCTTAGCAATTGTAATGGGCCCGGATATGTTTTTTAATGAGGCTGTTCCGGTGATCATTCTACCGAGCATGCCCAGGGTTACCGTGGTCAAACGCCAGGTTTCATTAACTGCCCGGCCGAGAGCCTCAACCGGTGGGTAGCGTAATTGCATCCAGATATGTTCCAAATGCTGTCTTTGCTTGGCATCAAGAGGAGCCGCAGAAATGCCGATGATTAGTCTTTTCTGACCGGTATCTGTCGACAAAATGGGTTTTAAAAGTAATTGTTGGGACTGACTATCGCGACGGATCTCGATAACCAAATCCTTATCAGCAGAGCCATGCCGGGCGATCAATGGGCCAATATAACCCCAGTCAGTTACTGCTTGGCCCGCAATGCTTATGATCTCATCATTTTTTCTTAGTCCGGCCAATGCAGCCGGCGAATTAGGACTTACTTGATCAATCACAGCGTCTCGCTGTGGAACCCAGGGGGTAAGGCCAATACCGGTCAACAGGTGTTCTTCCTCAAAGTTGTCATCCAGCCGACTGAGGGGGAGAATATGTGTGGACTCAATACCGTTGGCGTTCATGACAACCACCGGGATATCGCTACGGTCAAGCGCTGGGCCGATTAGGGCAAGGCGTGTGTGTGAAAGAGTGAGTGTTGGCTCACCATCTACACTGACAAAGGTATCACCGGGTTGAATTCCAGCGGTGGCAGCCACCCCATCTACCTGGCCCATTACTGGGCGTAATTCGGGAATGCCTACCATAAACATGACCCAGAACGCCACAACCGCCAGGATCAGGTTGAAAATTGGGCCGGCGGCAACGATAGCAATTTTTTGGCCCACAGATTTGCGGTTAAAGGCGAAAGCCTGATCTGGGGTTGAGACATCTGATTCGCGTTCATCGAGGAATTTGACATAACCGCCAAGCGGCAATGCAGCAATCACAAACTCAGTGCCGTGTTTATCTGTTCGTCGCCACAATATCTTGCCGAAGCCGACAGAAAAGCGCAAAACCTTCACTCCCATTTTTCGGGCCACCCAATAGTGTCCGAATTCGTGGAAGGTGACCAATACCCCAAGGGCGACGATCAACCAGATTATTGAGCCAAAAAAGTCTGTCATAACATCCATCACTGAAAAATATGGCACAGGAACACTCGCGGCGCTCACTATTCCGATTTTGTATTTTACAGGGTTTTTATGTTAATACCGCAATTAATTATGAGAATTGTTTTATGGGCGCCTCTATTAATTCTGGATGTGTCAGATTGAGATCCAAAATTTGTTGATTCAAGGCCTGAAATACAGTTAATAGCTCGCTATTGACAAGTTTTACACCAAAAGTAGGCGCTTTAGGCGACAGCGACGCGGCGGGTTTTGAATCTCAAGATACGCGTTCATTGAATTAATAGAGGCGCCCTTATGTCAGTATTTTAAGGGGGTTGCGGTAGACAAGCCAACAAGGCCAAATAGAAAGGAGCGGTAGCAATAGTACTGTCAAGCCGGTCGAGAATACCGCCGTGGCCGGGGAATAGATGGCCGCTGTCTTTGATGCCCGTGCTGCGTTTATGCATGCTCACATAAAGGTCTCCAACCACTGAAATCAGGCTGAGAGCCAATACTCCTAGTAGGTAAACGGGCATTGTAGCAACATGAACGGGTGCCAACTGAATAAACAGCCAGCCGATCAACAGGGATAGAATTACCCCGCCGTAGACGCCGGCGCGGGTTTTTCCAGGGCTAATAAGGGGTACAAGTCGGCTGTTCCCGAATTGTTTGCCGCAGAGGTATGCACCTACATCAGCTGCCCAGACGATGAGAAATAAGGATAATACCCACCATTCACCCATTTCAAGAAAGCGTAGCCGGCTAATGGCATACCAGGCCCCGGCCAGCAGAAAAATGCTAAGGGTGGTATTAATGCTGATATTGGCCAGGCTTGGGCTGGAGTCTTTAACCGGTGGTTGCCAGCCGAGCAAGCGAACTAAAGCTAATAACCAGAAGCCCATAAAGAAGTAATTGAGGTCAGGATTAAGGCTGATCCCGTTAGCCAGCCCAGTCAGCGGGTTGTTGCCATTATGGCTTGCCAAGTAAACCAGTAATATTACTAGGATGGATAGGTAGAGTAGACGGCGTGGGGCGGAAACGAGGCCACACAGGCGCGAATATTCCCAGCCACCTATCAGCATGAGCACGCCGAAAAACAGGGAAAAGGCTTGTGCCGAAAGCCCGAACAATAAAAAAAGAAAAACCGGCAATAAAACCAGTGCAGTAATAACCCTGGTCTTAAACACTCTGTGCCCGTTCAGCGGCCTGCAGCGGGGTGCTACCAAAACGCCGTTGCCTGCGACTGTATTCCAGCAGTGCCAAATTCAGGTTTTCCGCATTAAAGTCCGGCCATAAGGTATCTGTGAAATAAATCTCACAATAGGCCAGTTGCCAGAGCAGGAAATTGCTGATGCGTTGTTCGCCACCGGTACGAATGAGTAAATCCGGGGCAGTCCCATCAGCCAGTGATATTTCTTTTGAAAAAGCAGCCTCGTCAATTTGTTCCGGCTGAAGCTCGCCTGTAGCAACTTTCAGTGCCAGTTGCCGCGCTGCCTGAGTGATATCCCAGCGTCCACCGTAATTTACGGCGATGTTTAATTGCAAGCTGTCATTGTTCGCGGTTAGAAGTTCAGCTTCGCGCATTTTATTCTGGAGTTTAGTGCTGAAGCGTGAACGATCGCCAATAAAACGAATTCCAATATTATTCGTATGCAATTCTCGAACTTCGCGGTTCAGTGCTCGCTTGAAAAGCTCCAGCAATAGTTGTACCTCGGCAGTGGGCCGTTGCCAGTTTTCACTACTGAAGGCGAACACAGTCAGTATCGGAATACCCAGTCCTGAAACATGCTCAACAATTTCCCGCAGTGCTTTACGACCTGCGCGGTGGCCAAGTCCTCTGGGTTGCCCCTGACGGGCTGCCCAGCGACCATTGCCATCCATAATAATGGCTAGATGCTGAGGTAGGCTATTGTTATGCATTGATATATTATTCATTTTTTGTTTAAATTAAAATCTGCAACAAGCTAGATTTCCAGTAACTCTTTTTCTTTAACCGAAACAATTTTATCGACCTGAGCAACAAACTCATCAGTTACCGCTTGCACTTGGGTTTCCGCGCGGCGTTCTTCATCTTCGGATATATCCTTTGATTTGAGCAGGTCTTTAATATGATGATTCGCATCGCGGCGGATATTACGGATAGCGATTTTGCAGTTTTCGCCGTCGTTGTGGACAACTTTCCCGAGTTCGCGTCGACGCTCTTCGGTGAGTGCCGGTAAGGGAATGCGAATATTAGTTCCTGAAGTTGCCGGGTTCAGCCCCAAATCGGATTTCATTATGGCTTTTTCAATCGGCCCAACCATGGATTTTTCCCAGGGAATTAAGCTCAGCATACGGGCGTCTTCAACAATAATATTGGACACCTGGCTCAAGGGCACTTCGGAGCCATAATATTCAACCGTAACATGCTCCAGCAAACTGGGGTGCGCGCGACCGGTGCGAACTTTAGCCAGTGTCTGGCGCAGGGTTTCGATGCTTTTACCCATGCGGGTTTTAGCGTCTTTAATGATATCGTTAATCATGTTGAAGTCTCTGTCAGTCTGGTGGTTGGTTTAGGCTGCTTGCCAGTGTTTTTGCTCAGTTTTTTACTTAGTTATTAACTCAGGCGCAGACCATATCCGATACCAGCCAATGAGATTATAAGTAGCTTATACAATTGCCCGTACAATTAAAGCACGGATTTATGACAGATTGTAGCAGAAATAGGGCTATATTCTGCGCTGGAATCAGTCCTTATTAACTAAGGTGCCAATGGCTTCGCCACAAACCAGGCGCAGGAGGTGGCCTTCAGCAAACATATTAAATACCCTGATAGGCATATTTTGATCGCGACAAAGAACAATTGCATTGGTGTCCATGACGGCAAGCTTATCTGCAATAACCTGGTCGTAACTGATCTGATCGTAGCGAATGGCATCGGGGTGAGTCACCGGATCGGCAGAATAAATACCATCAACTTTGGTTGCTTTGATAACCAGATCAGCACCTATTTCTATGGCGCGCAATGCGGCTGCCGAATCGGTAGTGAAGAATGGATTGCCGGTGCCGGCAGCTACAATCACCACCCGACCTTTTTCCAAGTGGCGAATTGCCCGGCGGCGAATATAGTCTTCGCAAACATCGTTGATGGAAATGGCAGACATAACTCGTGCAGAAACACCAACTCGTTCCAGTGCGTCTTGTAGGGCTAGTGAATTGATGACTGTGGCCAGCATGCCCATATGGTCGCCGGTTACCCGGTCGATACCGGAGGCTGCCAAGCCGGCGCCTCTGAAAATATTGCCACCACCAATAACAATGGCTACCTGAACACCAGTTTCAAGTATTTCCCGGACCTCTTCTGCGATCCGGGAAATAATCACGGGGTCTATCCCGTAACTCTCATTACCCAGCAATGCTTCACCGCTGAGTTTGAGTAGAATCCGCTGATAGGCAGCTTTAGCCACAGCTTATGCTCCCTTGACTTGCTGCATAACTTCTTCAGCAAAGTTATCTTCTTTCTTCTCGATACCTTCACCCACGGCCAGTCGGGTATATCTTATAACGCTGGCTTCGTGTTTATGTAGTAATTTTTCTACAGTAATTTCAGAGTCTTTCACAAATGCCTGCCCCAACAGGGTGATTTCTGCGAGGAATTTGCGAATCCGACCGACAACCATTTTTTCGATTATATCAGCTGGCTTACCGGAGTCTTCAGCCTGGGCGATGAGAATGGCTTTTTCCTTCTCAAGTACTTCAGCGGGTACCTGCTCGGCACTAACAAATTGCGGGTTGATAGCAGCAACATGCATGGCAATATCTTTAGCTAATTCACTATTGCCACCCTGTAGTTCTACCAGTACACCGATACGACCGCCGTGGATATAAGCTCCTACTACGCCGTCTGTATTGATCCGTTCAAAACGCCGAACTTGAATATTCTCACCAATTTTTGAAATTAGTGCCTGGCGTGCTATTTCAACTGTTTCGCCGTCTGCGTATTCCGCAGCCAGCAGCTCTTCAACACTATTTGGGTTAGCTGCCAAGGCAACATCAGCGACTCTACGGACAAAACCGGTAAAATTATCATCTTTAGCGGCAAAGTCGGTTTCGCTGTTAATCTCTACAAGCACCGCTTTTTTGTTGTCTGAGCTTTGTGCCACAACAACCAGGCCTTCTGCGGCAACACGGCTGGCTTTTTTATCAGCCTTAGCCATGCCGGCTTTACGCATGTTCTCGATTGCTGTATCTATACTGCCATCGGCAGCGACCAGTGCTTTTTTACATTCCATCATGCCTGCGCCTGTGCGTTCGCGTAGGTCTTTAACCATTGCAGCAGTAATTGCCATAACGATACCTCATTTGTTATAGGCCTTTGAGTCAAAGGCCAGTTGTCATTAAAATTTAACTCGCTCGACGAACCGGCAGACTTAGCTGCCGGTCAATATTAGTCGTCTTTTTTAGCGATTTTTTTAGCCGCTTTTTTCTTACTGGTTTTTTTCTTAGCCGCAGGCTTTGTTGCCTCGACCTCGGTTGCTACTTCTTCTGTAGCTTCCGCTTTAACTTCGCTGGTTGTATTAGCTTGAGCTTCTTCGGCCTGAGCTTCTTCGGCCTGAGCTTCTTCGGCCTGAGCTTTTTCAGCAGGCGCTTTTTCAGCAGGTGTTTTATCGGCGGCAGGAGCTTCTTTAGTAGCAGCTTCTTCAGTAGGGCTTGCTTCAGCAGGCGCTTCTTCAGCTGGAGCCTTAGCGGCTTTCTTCACAGCAGTTTTTTTGCTGACTTTTTTAGCCGGTTTAGCGGCTGCTTTTTTCTCAAGCGGGTTACCGTCTGCGTCCAGTTCGACGAACTCTTCAGTGCTATCACCAATATGTGGCATGGAAGCGCGCCCTTCGAGAACGGAGTCTGCCGCCAATTCTGTATAAATACGGATGGCACGGATGGCGTCATCATTACCTGCTATCGGGTAGTCGATACCTTCTGGGTTGTAGTTAGTGTCAACTACAGCAATGACTGGAATACCGAGTTTTTTGGCTTCTTTAATCGCAATGTCTTCATGTCCGATATCGATAATGAATAGTGCATCTGGAAGACCTTTCATGTCCTTGATACCACCGAGGCTGCGTTCCAGCTTGTCTTGTTCGCGGGTCAGTTGCAAAATCTCTTTTTTAACCAGCTTATCCATGCTGCCGTCTTTCTGCATTTCTTCAAGTGCTTTCAGGCGACGAACAGATTGGCGAATTGTGCGGAAGTTGGTGAGCATGCCGCCCAACCAGCGATGTGAAACATAAGGCATACCGCAACGCTGTGCTTCGGCGGCAATAGTTGCACCGGCAGCACGCTTGGTGCCAACAAACATAATATTACCGCGCCGTGCAGACAACCGACTAATGAAGCCCATGGCATCGTTCAGCATTGGTACGGTTTTTTCAAGATTGATAATGTGGATCTTGCCACGGGCACCAAAGATATAAGGTGCCATTTTGGGGTTCCAGTAACGAGTCTGGTGACCGAAATGAACACCGGCTTCGAGCAGTTGACGCATGGTTACATTTGCCATGATCTGTAATTCCTTTAGTAAAATGGATTCGTGCACAGCCGTCTTCCGGCACAGTTTAAGTGCTTCTGAATCCAGGGTTAAACTTCCACACTACCTGTCCAACTTACCTGCGGCCTGATTATTGCTAATCGACTGTGATGACTTTTGCATCAGCAGGCACCCGGCTGAACTTAACAGCAGCGTGTGTGAATTTGATTTGGATATTCGTTGTTCCGACAGCGTCGGAAACGGATATGAAAATCAGCCCGTATTTATACCATTTCTATTAGGTAAATGCAATATAAATTGAGATTTTTAGCTCTTGCTTAGAATCGCTAAAAGGAAGCTGCTGCCTTAGGTACGCGTTATATGGACAGTGCGTCCAACGCTTATCGTGACCAATACGATATCAGTGCAAGTACTGCAAAGGTTCCAATTTACCCCAGGTTTGTTACTATGCAAATACTCGATGAGTATATAAGGTTCGAAGATGGTTGAAACAGTCACAACAAAGCAAGCAGCTACAGCAGGGCCAGAGAAAGCTGCGCTACCGGAACAGGCAGTAGTTGAGCAAGTTTCCGATGGAAGTTTGTTGCTCAATAATCTTGAGCAACTCGTACCGGATTTTTTACAGCCATTTTGGGGGCTGTTACAAGACTATCCTGCTCTTCTGGCGCTATTGTTATTGATGGCCGGGGTTGTCTTCGCCAAGTTGGTGCAATGGGGCTTTACCAGTATTTTGGAACGACTAGCTACCCGTAGCAAGTCGGATATTGATAACCGCTTGGTCAAGTTGTTGACCCGTCCTGTGTTTGTATCGGTGCTAATGATATTCCTGATGATAGCGGTTGCAGCACTACAGCTGCCCCACCAGTGGGAGTTGCGCCTGGATACTGTTTTGATGTCGATGATTGTGCTCACATGGACCTTTGCCGGCTTGAGTTCAGTAAGCTTATTCCTTGAATTCCTTAGTCATATTAAAAACCACTTCAACCTGATTGAAGAACGCACCATTCCATTATTTAATATGGTTCTGAAGGGGCTGATCGTTGCGGTATCTGTCTATCTGCTGCTGGGGGCTTGGGGTGTTAATGCAACCGCTTGGCTGGCATCGGCCGGTATCGTTGGTATCGCTGTGGGTTTTGCGGCCAAAGATACCCTGGCAAATTTAATCTCCGGGGTTTCCATTGTTGCCGATGCGCCCTATAAAATAGGCGATTACATTAACCTCGATAGCGGTGAGCGCGGCAAGGTTACCCATGTGGGCTTACGCTCCACCCGGCTTATTACCCGGGATGATATTGAAGTCAATATTCCAAACGCCGTTATTGCTAACTCCACCATCGTCAATGAAAGCGGTGGTCCTTGGGTGAAGGAGCGGATTCGCCTACAGGTCAGTGTGGCCTATGGCAGTGATGTGGATAAGGTCTGTGAATTGCTGAAATCGGTAGCGGTAGACCTTGAGCATATTGTCAAGTTTCCGCTGCCGGTAGTGCGGATGCGAGGCTTTGGAGCATCCGGTATTGATTTTGAAATGATGTGTTTCATTGACGAGCCGGAATTACGCGGTCGTCTTATGCATTATCTGTATATGGATATCTACAAGCTCTTCCAATCTGAAGGTATCGAGATTCCTTATACCAAAAATGATGTGTATATCAAAGAAATGCCAGCCTCCAGAGAAAGCAAATGAATTATTTGAAGCGGTGGTTTTTTCTAGAGCAATTTACAGTCGTATAGACTGAATTTTTGATCATTACTCATGATATGCATCTTGTTGGCAATGCTTTGGCAAATAAGCATTCGGTCAAAAGGGTCTCTGTGGTGGAAAGGTAGTGTTTTCAATAACACCGCATCTCTGGCGGTATAATCCAGCAATTCAAAACCTGATTTTTCAATAATTTTGACTGGGTCGAAATTGATGTCTAACTTTCCTAAGGATGCTTTGATCATAATTTCTGCAATAGAAATTGAACTGATGTATATCGTATTGGGAAGCGCTTCAAGTGCAAACAGTTTCTTTTTTGAAAGTTTTTCAGGAGATGCCAGTGCCCAGAGGAAAATATGTGTATCAAGGATGATTTTCATTCATCGGAACCATAAAACATCTTTTCAAGCTGCAAATCTTCATCATTGAAATCATCGGGAACAACAAGTTCTCCCGCAAGCAAGCCCAGTTGCCTTTTGCCTTTGGGTTTATGGATGACCAAGTCAGCGATAGGAAGATTATTTTTAGCAATCACCACTTTTTGACCGTGATATACCATATCAATTAGCTTGGATAAGTTTGCTTTTGCTTCAGAAATATTGACTATCATAATATTTAAACCCGCGCATGTTTAATCAGACCAGATGAACCTATTATGGTCAATAAGACCAACTGAGTCAAATTGATAGTCCGGATACTAAGCAGGATGGGTTTTGATAGTTTCACAATACAGCGGGGTATAAGGGTGACTGTGATGTGGGTTATCCGGTTTTTCCGAAAACTATTGCGGAGCCAGTGCTGACTCCGGTTTTTCTGTAGTACCTAGTTGGGGTTGCTTCAGAGGATATACCGGCTCAGGTCTTCATCAGCGGCCAAATCATTGAGGTGCTGATCGACATAGGCGGCATCAATTTTGATTTTCTCGCCGTCTCGCTCAGGGGCATCATAAGAAACATTATCGAGTAATCGCTCCATTACTGTGTGCAAGCGGCGGGCACCAATGTTTTCGGTGGTCTCATTCACCTGATAGGCAATTTCTGCAATCCGTCGCACACCATCATCAATAAATTCCAGTGCGACCCCTTCGGTGCCCATTAGGGCATGATACTGCTCAGTTAATGAAGCGTCAGGTTCGGTGAGAATACGAGTGAATTCCTTGACCCCTAATGCATGCAGTTCAACCCGTATAGGTAGTCGGCCTTGTAACTCCGGGATTAAGTCGGATGGTTTTGAAAGGTGGAAAGCACCGGATGAGATAAACAGTATATGATCAGTTTTTATCATTCCGTAGCGGGTGGAAACCGTACAGCCTTCCACCAGTGGTAGCAGGTCACGCTGGACGCCTTCACGGGAAATATCACCACCGCCGGTTTCTGCTCGTTTGGTGACTTTATCCAGTTCGTCAATAAATACGATGGCATTCTGCTCGGTATTTTCCAGCGCCTGTAGCTTGATTTCCTCGTCGTTAATTAATTTGGCGGCTTCATCTTCAATTAAAATCGGCCGGGCTTCGGCAATTTTCATTTTGCGAGTCTGGGAGCGGGTTGCTGCCATATTCTGAAACATGCCTTGTAACTGACTGGCCATTTCTTCCATTCCCGGAGGGGTCATAATGTCGACACCCATCTGGGATGCAACATCGAATTCAATTTCACGCTCATCCAAGTCGCCATCCAGCAGTTTTTTGCGGAATTTTTTGCGCGTATCACTACTGCGGTTATCATCGCGGTCATCGCTTGATTCGGGTTCATTGGCAAAGCCGATGTTCTGTGGTTTTGGTAATAGAATATCCAGTAATCTGTCGGTAGCAGCGTCTTCTGCGCGTGCGCGTACCGCAGCCATGGCTTGTTCACGAGCCATTTTGATGGCTGAATCAACCAAATCGCGGATAATAGATTCTACATCTTTACCCACATAACCTACTTCAGTAAATTTGGTGGCTTCAACTTTGATAAAAGGCGCGTTAGCGAGCTTGGCTAAGCGTCGCGCAATTTCAGTTTTACCGACACCGGTCGGGCCTATCATCAAAATATTTTTCGGGGTTATTTCATTGCGCAGCTCCAGTGGTAGCTGCATTCGCCGCCAACGATTACGCAGGGCGATTGCGACGGCCCGTTTGGCATCAGACTGGCCAATGATATGTTTATCCAGTTCTTGGACTATTTCCCGTGGGGTCATGCTAGACATTATTTTGTCTCCAGTGATTCAATCACTAGGTTGTGGTTGGTATAAATACAGATATCAGCGGCGATGCCGAGGGCTTTGCGGACGATGGTTTCAGCGTCCATGTCGGTGTTATCTAACAAGGCTTGGGCTGCCGCCTGGGCAAAGGGGCCGCCGGAGCCAATGGCAATCAGTCCGTGTTCGGGCTCGATAACATCACCATTTCCGGAAATGACCAGTGAGGTAGATTCATCGGCGACCGAAAGCAGAGCTTCAAGCTGACGCAAGGCTCGGTCGGTACGCCAATCCTTGGCCATTTCAACTGCGGCTCGAGTGAGATGACCATGGTGCTTTTCCAGCTTACCTTCAAAACGCTCGAACAAAGTAAACGCATCGGCTGTGGCGCCGGCAAAACCGGCGATAATTTTTTCTTTGTATAGGCGCCTAACTTTACGCGCATTGGATTTCATTACTGTGTTGCCCAGAGTCACCTGGCCATCACCACCGATAACAACACTGTTGCCTCGGCGGACAGAAAGAATTGTGGTACCGCAATACTGTTGCATGAAAAAACCTAGATTCATTGTTGGTGAGTTAATACATGGGGTGCAGAAGCCGGATTTACAAGATGATGCTGTAGGCATTTTTAACCGCATTGTTGGCATTCTATTATGGGTGAATAGTAAGGAGCATTTAGGCAAGAAAAGGAAGGTTTCTCTCGCAGAGGCGCAGAGAACGCAGAGGTGAAAAAGGGTTTCTTTGCGTTCTCTGCGCCTTTGCGAGAGATAACCAGGGTTTATTCAGGATTTTTAAACCGGTTTTATTTATTCGGTTTTTTACGCGCTCTAGGGTGGGCTTTGTCATAAACTTTGGCCAGATGCTGGAAATCGAGATGTGTATATATTTGGGTGGTGGAGATATCAGCATGCCCGAGCAGTTCCTGAACCGCGCGTAAGTTGCTGCTGGACTCCAGCATATGTGATGCAAAAGAGTGACGCAGCAAATGCGGGTAGACCCGCTGGGGTAGTCCCTGCACTCTGGCCCAATGCGCAACTCGTTGTTGTATGCTGCGTACAGATATGGCATTGCCTCGCATGCTTACAAAAATTTTCGTTTCTTCAAAATCGGCGATTTCCGCCCGTTGCCGGCGCCATTCCTCCAGCGCCTTGAGGGCAATTGTACCAACCGGCAGGTCCCGGGTTTTGTTGCCTTTACCGGTCACCCTTAACATGCCTGAGCGGGCATCCAGAGCCGACCACTCAAGGTCTGCAAGCTCGCTAAGACGCAATCCGGAGGAATAGAATAATTCCAGCATGGCTTTATCGCGGATGGCTATCGGGGTATTTGCTGCGAAAGAAAGCAGGTGGTTCAGGGTGTCGGTATCTAGGGTTGCAGGTAAGCGTTGTTGCTGTTTTGGGGCGCGGATATTAATAGCCGGATTGTTGCTGACTTTTCCTTCCCGGAGCAAATAACGGAAGAAACTGCGGATAGCTGATAGCAAGCGCTGTAGGGAACGGCTGCCGAGTCCGCGGCGGTGCTGATCGGCAATAAAACGACGGATATGGCTTTCATCAACTACATTAATTGAAGTTAAATCATTAGCCGACAAATGTTTTTCCAAACAGTCCAGGTCGCGCCGGTAGGCACTGACTGTTCTGGGTGAGAGTCGTTTTTCCGTGCTTAAATATTGCAGGAAATTATCGATTTCAAGCTGTGTTTGCCGCTGTTCGGGCACGCCGATTTATCTAGCTGTCAAGCAGATAGTCGCTGGAGAACAGCTTCTTGCTTGGCCAATCGATGACTGATTGTTTCGCTTAGCAGTTCCAGGAACATGGTGCCCATTCCAGGGAAAAATTTCCCTGGGTTTTCCGATCCAATTGCTAGCATTCCGTATCTGCCCTGTTTGCCGATGGGTACCAGAGCAGTAGATCTGATCGGGTTATCGCGGCCAAATAGAAACTGCAGCTTTTCATGAGCCAATCGTCCGCAACTGGTTTGACCACCTTCGAGCACGGTATGGAAAGGATTTAATTCCTGATTATCAGGCTGAAGAATACTCAGTGGTAACTGATCATCGGTACTAAGTTTATCTGCGAACAGGCCAATATAAACATAGTCTGCATTAAAGCGGTTTTTGAGTTCATCGCGTAACAGTTGGAAAAAATCGCCCAGGCTCTCAGTTTCACCTAAGGCAAGAGACAAGCTGTGCAGCTTGCCCATAAGGTCTTCATTTTCGAGAGCATTTTGCGTCATTTGATGTATTTTGCGTGCAATATCGAGGTTTTTAACGCGTAATCGACTAACTTGGCGCTCAATTAGGGAGCTGGTGTTGCTGTTGTTTGAATGTCTGAGTTCTATAATTTCCAGCAATTGCGGGTGTTGCTGGAAGATATCCGGATTTTCTTCCAACCAATTTATGACTGATTTTTCATCAATTTTTGCTTTTGTATTCATCCCTAAATTCTCCCTTATAAATGTAGCTGGCAGGGCCAGTCATCCATAACTCATTATTGTCAGTTTCAGATAACAGCCGCTCGTTCTCGCTATTTTGGCTGGTATCACTGTCTGACTTTTCCCTTAGTCCGCACCATTCTATCACCAGATCGCCGCCGGGTTGGCAAACAGTTACTCGGTGGTTGATTTTTCCCGCTCGGCGTAATGCAGCCATAGCAGCACATGCGCCGCTTCCGCATGCACGGGTGGGTCCGCTGCCGCGTTCAAATACACTTAGAGTAATCTTGCTAGCAGAATAATTTTCTATCAGGCTGATATTTACACCGGCCGGAAAGGCCGGGTGGTTACTGAGTGAATTTGCCAGTGCTTCCAGGCTGATGGCAGCCTGATCCTCAGCAATGAACACAGCGTGGGGGTTGCCCATTGAAACCCCGGTGAAGGGCAAGTTGATGTCGCCTGCTTGCAACTGCCAACGGGAGTTTGCCAGTGATTTGAGCTGCCGGGTATCCAACGGAATCTCAGTGGGCTCGAATATCGGCCGTCCCATATTAATGGCTACCTGGCCTGCTACTCCCTTGGGTTGCCAGCGGCATGATACCGGCCCAGCAATTCCATGAATGGAAAATTCTTCGTTGGAAATTTCCCCATTCATGCCCAGATAATGGGTGATACAACGCATGCCGTTGCCACATTGTTCGGCTTCAGTGCCATCGGCATTGTAAATACGAAAATCAAGGTAGGCGGACGGTAAGCTTGCGGCTTCTAAAATAAGGAATTGATCACAACCGATACCGGTATGCCGGTTGGCCAGTTGCTGTAATTGCTCGGTGCGGGGCTTAAACGACTGCTGGCGATTATCAATAAGGATGAAATTATTGCCCAAGCCGTGCATCTTATGAAACATAATATCCATCGATTACTGACCGGGTGTTGCTGCTTGGGTTTCGGGCATTGGAGTGGGTTTTTCAGTTTCGCCACCAGCAGGCTTTGATTCTTTAAGGAATAGATCGCCTTTCTGGCCGCAGGCACTCAAGCTCAGTGCTAACAGCAGCGGGATAAACAATGGTTTCATGGCGGCTTCCTATAATGACATATTTTACTGAGCGTACACTGTGTAAACTATATACTAACTACTCGACATAAAACAAAAAATTCTAAAGGAAAAAATAAAAGTGACACTAGAACAACAATATCCGGATTGCGTGCTTGTAGAAACAGCTAAAGACCCCCGTTTTACGGTGATCTGGTTGCATGGGCTGGGTGCTGACGGGCATGATTTTGAAGCCATCGTCCCACAACTGGGTTTAAGCGAAGAATTACAAGCTGCCGGGGTGCGTTTTGTTTTTCCCAATGCAGCCTCCCGTCCGGTGACCATAAATGGCGGTGTGTCGATGCCGGCCTGGTATGACATCAAAGGTATGGATTTACGCCGCGACCAAGATGAACAGGGAATTGCCGCTTCCAGCAAACGCATCGGCGACTTGATTGATGCTGAAATTACAGCGGGCAGAAAACCTAATGAGATTATTCTTGCTGGCTTTTCCCAGGGAGGTGCGATGGCCTTACATGTGGGCCTGCGATACCCTCAAAAATTAGCGGGTATTATGGCGCTTTCCTGCTATTTATTATTTCCTGAACAGCTGGAAGCTTTGGATAATCCGGCCACGGCTGGAATGCATATTTTTGCAGCTCACGGTAGCCAGGATCCGGTTGTCCCCTATAACGCGGGGAAAACCGCTGCTAGCCGCCTCAGCAAACTGGGTTATCAGGTGCAATGGCAGGTATATACCATGGCACATGCGGTATGTCAGCAGGAAACCAAGGATATCGGTGCTTGGTTAAGTCAGCGTTTTACAGTTAAATTGAATGGCTAAATTGAATGACTAAACAGCAACAGGAAGAAAGCCTGCAGGTCATTTTGCCAGATTTTTGTCGTTGGCAAGTGCTGCTAACAGCCGTATTGATGGGGGAAATCGTTCTACTTGCTAATGCTTTGTTGCATCATGGGCTAACGGACTGGTATCAATTGGGGTTCTATAGCTTTCTGATTGCAGCACTGTCTGTATTGGTGATTTCTAGTTTGTGTTGGTGGCGAAACTGGTTGAATAATTTTGAAGGCAACCGGGCCTGGTGGCTAAGTTGGCTGCTGATTGTGCTTAGTGCGGTTTTCTACTCATGGCTCGGCTGGCTGTTATTGCAGCGGTTTGGGTTTTCTGTGCCGCTAGACCAACAGCCCGGTTTTAGCCTGCGCATCAGCTTAGTTGTGGCAATGATTTCGGCCGCGATGCTACGCTATTTTTATATTCAGCAATTATGGCAACAGCAAACCCTGTCGCAAACCGAAGCCAGAGTACAGGCGCTGCAAAGTCGTATTCGACCACACTTTTTATTCAACAGTCTGAATTCGATTGCGTCACTCATCCCAGAAGATCCGACTAAAGCGGAGCAGGCAACCGAAGATTTGGCAGATTTATTTCGTAGTGCGCTGCGGGATACCAGTATCGCCGGCACTCTCGGTGAGGAACTTGAAATGGTGCGAAAATACTTACGCATTGAGCATCACCGCTTTGGTAGCCGCTTGCAAATAGACTGGCAGGTCGATGATTTACCTACAGATGCCAGGGTCCCGCGCTTATTGCTGCAACCCCTGGTTGAAAACGCGGTCGCTCATGGTATCGAACCCAGTCCTAACGGTGGAGTTGTCGGGATTTCAGGGGCCTGTGATGGAGATTTTGTAGTGATTGTGGTCAATTCACCGCTTACCAACAGCTTGCCTTCGCGAACGGGTAACCAGATGGCTGTTGCCAATATCCGTGAACGCTTACAATATCATTATGCGGGGCGGGCAAGTCTGAGCCTGAACCGGGAAGAAGAACAGTTCCAGACAATACTGCGGTTCCCTTATGATGCATATTCTAATAGTTGATGATGAACCTCTGGCTCTGAGCCGTTTGCACCGCTTGCTGGCAGAAATACCATTCTGTGAGGTCGTTGGTGAAGCGCTAAATGGCCGTGAGGCCTTGGAAAAATACAACCAGCTTAAACCGGATCTATTATTGCTGGATATTCACATGCCAGATATGGATGGTCTACAGGTCGCTGCTGAGTTGAAACTAAAGAGCCCTCAGCCGGCAATAGTCTTTTGTACCGCCTTTGATGAACATGCCTTGCAGGCCTTCGAGCAGCAAGCACTGGATTACCTGCTTAAACCCGTCCGGCGTGAACGCTTAATTGCGGCTTTAAATAAGGCCCGCCAGTTTCTTGGTCTGGGTTCGACTGATGCCGTTCAGCGTAAATATCTGCGCTCACGGGTCGGTGAAAAAGTAATATTAATCCCCATGGAGGAGATATATTGTGTCCGTGCCGAGGATAAATATACGATAATTTGTCATCAGGGTGGTGATGCCATCATTGATGAACCCCTGAAAGAACTGGAACAAGAGTTTGCTGCTGAATTCCTACGAATTCACCGCAATACACTGGTGGCTCGGGACAAAATTCGCGGACTGCACCGGGATTCAAAAGGTCAGCAGCACTTGTTACTGGAAGGTACCAAGCTTACCCCGCAGGTCAGTCGCAGAAATGTTGCTGTCATTCGCGACTGGTTGAAGGAACAATAAAACCAAATGCAAAAAATCAGAATTGCCACGCGTGAATCACAGCTTGCCCTCTGGCAGGCAGAGCATGTGCAGGCGTTGCTGCGACAAAAATTCCCGGAGCTTTCCGTCAGCCTAGTGCCAATGACAACCCGGGGAGACCAAATCCAGGATAAACCCTTGGCGGAAATCGGGGGTAAGGGCCTATTTTTAAAAGAACTGGAACAGGCCTTGCTTGCGGATGAGGCCGATATCGCCGTACATTCAGTTAAAGATGTTCCTGCAGTATTGCCCACAGCTATGCAAATGCCGGCTTTTTTAGCACGGGCGAATCCCGCAGATGCCTTCGTATCAAATAATTACGCGAATCTAGAATCCTTGCCGCCCGGGGCCATCGTTGGAACCTCCAGCCTGCGCCGTCGCAGTCATTTATTGGCCAGGCGTTCGGACCTTGATGTTCGTGATCTGCGCGGCAATGTAAATACTCGAATCGCCAAGCTGGATGCCGGTGAATATGCCGCTATTATCCTTGCCTGCGCCGGCCTTGAACGCTTGGGCTGGGGCCAGCGAATCACCGAAGTATTGTCCGTTTCGCATTGGTTGCCATCACCCGGTCAGGGAACTATCGGCATCGAATGTTGTGATGGAAGCCCTGCAGCGGCATATATACAAGCACTGGATGACCCCACTGCGCGCTGTACATCACTGGCAGAGCGCGCACTGGCCGCGCGGCTTGGGGCGGGTTGCCATTGGCCGTTATCAGCATTTGCTGTAGTCACAGATATGCAGTTGCAGATGCACGCCGGGCTGGCAATGCCGGACGGTAGCCACAGCGTAGCGGTTGAAGGCTCTGCCAATTGTGCCGATGCACAAGCGCTGGGTAGCCGACTTGCAGATCAGCTATTAGACACTGGTGGTCGCCAGATCGTAGCTGCCCTAGATAATGCCTCAGATAATTAATGTCCAAAGCGCTGCAGTCATTGGTTTTAATCACCCGTCCGTTACCTAAAGGCCAGGAACTGGGGGTCTTGCTCAAGGCCGCCGGTATCGATAGCCTGATTGCCCCTGCGTTTGAAATTCATTTGCGCGCAGGCGATTATCTGCGTGAATATATTCAGTTATTACAAACACCTGACTTATGCCTTATTTTCCCCAGTGTTAATGCGGTTGTAGGTTTTGTTCAAGGCCTGCAAAGTGCCACGCTGAGATTCCCGCTTCAGGCGATGTGTATAGCAGTAGGCCCGGCGACTGCCGAGGCGCTCAAAGCACATGGTGTACAGAACATCAGCCGCTCAGAAGGGATTAATTCCGAGGCATTATTGGCACTGCCGGAGATTCAGCAGGTAGCCAATTTAGCTGTAAATATGGCTATAATCACAGCGCCGGGTGGGCGCGATTTAATCGAAAAAACGCTACAGTCCAGAGGCTATGCGGTACATAAGATCACCGTCTATAAACGCCGTACGCTAGCGTTGTCAACGGAAGCCAACGATATTATCAGCGCGCAGATCAGCTTAAACAGTGTTTTTACATCATCTTTGGCCTTAAAAGTTGCGTTTACCGAGTGGCCAGCGCAAATTGCAGCTAAGTTGATTAAGGGACAGGCACTGGTTCTCTCAAAAAGGTTACAGCAGCAGGCCTTGGATTATGGGATTAAAATCGTCAGGGTTTCAGCTGCAACAGATAATCTAGCAATTAGCGAGCAAATTGTGCAACAAACCGGTGCATCAGTGCGGTGATTCTAGTAGCATCTATATTAAGTCCAAGAGTATATTTTCATGAGTGAAGAAAAATCCCCCGATAAAGCCGAAAAATTACTTGCAAAGGCAACTGTTAAGCCAACGGCAAAAACAGCTAAAAAGAAGCCGGTAAGCCGGCAGAAGCCCGTTACAAAATCGGCTTCCAGCGCTGCTGATAAAGCCGAAAATAAAAAACCTAGCGCAACGCAAGCACCCAAGTCGCCTAAGCCAGTTAAGCCGCCTTCTTCTGGCCGCGCTATTGCCATACTCGCACTGCTGTTGGCAGTTATCGCCATTGGTGGGGGTTATTGGCGCGAGTTTCAAAATCAGGAAGTGAACAGCACGGCACTGGCCCAGGCCAGTAATGAGAATGCGCGCTTACAGGCTGAAATTGAAGGCTTGCAAGTTGCCGTTGAGTCAATGGGTGGGAAAATTCTCGGCGAGGATGTGCTGCAGCCGAAACTGGATAAGCTGGGCGCACGGATTGAAGCGGTTTCCAGTAGCCAATTGCAGCAGATTGATGTCGAATCGGCACTGCAATCCCGACTGGCAGCACTCGAACAGGTATTTAGCGGTTTGGGCGATCGCCAACAGGTAACAGAAGTTACTCTATCAAGATTGGCGTTAAACAAACAGGCAACAGACCGAGATGTCGCGCTGGCTGAAGTTACTTTCCTGATCAGGGTAGCCGCTCAGAGACTGGTAATATTTAACGATCAGGCGGCGGCCGTAGAAATGTTACAGTTGGCTGATCAGCAACTGGCAAGCCAGGACAGCCTTTTGTTTGCCCCGGTAAGGCACCGAATCCAGGAGGATTTACTGGCGATCAATGCATTATCGGCAGCGGATATTGTGGCTATTACCGGTCAATTGCTGGCGCTGGAACAATCGGTAAGTCATTGGCAGACCCATCTGCCGGAACGCAGTGAAGAAGCACCGGGCGAAAGCGCTGACGGTGAATCTGACCTTAGGGCTAAGCTTGCCTATCTGCTGGGTTCTCTGGTTACCATCAGGGAAGATCAGGGTAATAACGAATTTCTCACATTAACACAGGCGGAACGAATGAAGGACCGTATTCGCCTGGAGTTACAGGCCGCAAGGGTAGCCGCAATCGCCGGCCATGTGGCTAATTACCAGAGCTCGGTAAACCGGGTTTCCAACTGGTTAGGCGAATACTTTGATCCATCGGTGAGCGCCAACGCAAGTGCGTTGAACTCGCTGGATGAACTCTCACGGGTAGAGCTAAGCCCCGAATGGCCTGATTTGAACCCGCTGTTAGTACTAACCCGACAACTGCAAGCCAGACCAGTTAAAACAGCGGTAGAGCCGGTCTTGCAGAGCCAGCCAGAATCAGAGCCGGAAAGCTGATGCGTGTCATAATACTGGTAATCAGCGGCTTGCTGCTCGTTGTTTTGGCGGCTTTTCTGGCGCCCATTTTAAAGGCTGACCCTGGTTATGTGCTGGTGCGCTTTCAGGGCTGGTCGCTAGAATCATCGCTGCTGGTGTTGATTGTATCCTTGGTATTGATTTTTGTTTTAATCCGCCTGGCTTTCTGGCTCTGGCGCTGGCCATTGAGAACCGCAGAAAGAGTGCGCGAGAATGCATCCCGCAAACGCCTTGAAAAAGGCTTGCTGGCATTGGTTGAAGGAGATTTTAAAACCGCGGAAAAGGCCTTGAGTAAATCATCTTCCGGCGAACAGTCAACAGTGGCCTTGTTAGGTGCTGCCAGAGCAGCGGAAGGGCTGTCTGATCCCACCGCCCGCGAAGAGTATTTAACCAAAGTGAAGGGTGGCGGTAAGAAAAATATACTGGTGGCTTTATCGCGTGCTGAAATGTTAATGGCCAATGAAAAGTGGCAAGAGGCGGTGACTGTACTGGAAGAATTACAGAAACAAAACCCGCGTCACCAGCAAACCCGAACTTTTCTTTATCATTGCTATAGAAACACTAAAAAATGGCAAAAAGCAGGGGAGATTGCACCGCGCTTGCGTAAACTGGGTGTGATTGATGCTCAGGAAGAAACCGATTGTTTACAAAAAATGTATCGGCAAGGCTTAGTTCAAACAGGTGACCTGCCAGCCTTACACAAAGCTTGGAAAAAATTGCCGCGCAATGCACATAAAGACACTTCACTGATCAGCAGTTACGCGGGTCAATTACTTAAATTCTTAGCCACCGATCAGGCCGAAACTCTATTGCGAAAATCTCTTTCGCGAGAATGGTCCGCTGAACTTATTCATCAATATGCCATGCTTGATGGAGGCGACCCATCAGCGCGGCTTAAACAAACAGAAAAGTGGTTATACCAACAGCCTGAAGACCCAGGCCTTCATCTTGCTATCGGGCGTTTGTGCTTGGCCAATAAAATTTGGGGGAAAGCCCGGGAGCACCTTGAAACCAGCTTACGCCAACTCCCTGATGAGGATACCTACGCGACCCTAGGTGCTCTCTGTCATCGCCTCGGAGATCTCGAAGAAGCCAGCGATTACTACCGCCAAGCATTCGAACTCACCAAGAAATTATAAACCTCTGAGAAATACATTCTGGGTTGGCTAAGTATTTTATGCCTACGCAGCGCTTAGTGTGGTTCAGCAAGGATCTCAAAGGGAACATCAGCACCGAACTCGAAGGAATCATAGAACAGGCGATCATCCTGTAGCCCTTGTTCCGGAAAGGCATGTCGGGCGGTATCTATCATTATCGGAGGGCCACTCATGTAAACATCGTGAGCGGACATATCCGGGTAATCATCCATCACCGCAGTATGCACAAAACCCGTGCGCCCCTGCCAGTTATCGGCGGGCGAAGGATCGGATAATACTGGTGTGAATTGTATATGCGGCTGCGTTTCAGCCCAGCCTTTGGGCAGATCAAGACAATATAATTCATCCGCATTGCGCGCACCCCAGAATAAGTGGATGGGGCGGGTGCTCTGTTTCCTTAGTAGATATTCGATCATTGATTTTAAAGGCGCAAAACCAGTACCACCACCCATCATTATCATCGGTCGCTTAGAGTTATGGCGAATAAAAAAGGTTCCTAGCGGGCCCTCTATGCGTAATATTCCTTTAACTTGCAGCTCAGTAAATACCCAGGATGTAAAGTCACCTCCGTCTATGTGGCGGATATGCAGTTCGAGCTCGTCTGCGTCATTGGGCGGACTGGCGATTGAAAAAGCGCGGCGTTTGCCGCCAGGTAACAGAATGTCAACATATTGGCCGGCCAGAAACTGCATTCTTTGAGCTTTTGGTAGTTTTAATCTCAGCTTTACCACATTCGGCGAGAGAAATACTTTACTGGATACGCGCGCAGGTAGCAGGCGCACGGGTATGTCTTTGATAGCTTCTATTTCGCGTACAGCAATCAGTAAATCGCTATCAGCAACAGCCTGACACAATAAAACATCCCCGTTGGCTTTTTCATTTTCATCCAAGCCCAGGGGCGGGTGGCCTGGATAGCTGATTGTGCCGCTGATAAGCCTAGCTTTGCAGTTACCACAGGTACCATTTTTGCAGCTATAGGGAAGTTTTACTCCTTGTCTACCAGCAGCCTCAAGCACGCTTTCATCATTTTTTGTGCTAAAAGTATTGCCACTGAGCTGCAACTTGATTGTGTGTTGGTTGGTATCAGGCATTGTGAATCTATATTTTGCGATAAAGCGGTATTTTAACTACTTTTTACTCTTTGTGGCTGTGTTATTCTGTCGAGCTGGAAATCGGGCAAATACCGCATGCAGGAATCTTCACCACTAACAACTATAGGCTCGGGTTGGAGCTGGGTACATCCTTTGCGAATTCTACTTCGCCTGCCTTTTTTACTGTTGCTGATTATCCTCGGCCTGCCTTTATTAATGTTGACGGTCAATCGCTATGGCGCTGCTATTGCGGTTGGAAAACGCCAGCTCGATGAAGTTATGCAAACTGGCTGGGCAAATAGTTTATGCTTGGCTTTTGGTATTCACAGGGAGGTTATTGGGGGCATCAATTCAGGACCGTTATTTGTGGTTGCCAACCATGTTTCTTTTCTCGATATTTTATTGCTTGGCTCAGTTACCAAAATGAGTTTTGTTTCCAAAGCGGAAATTGCCAAATGGCCACTGGTTGGTACTATTGCACGGCTGGGCGATACAGTGTTTCATCATCGAGGCTCCGGTAATTCCCTACAGGCGGCGATTGATGCAATTTCCGCGAAAACCAGTGAGAGTAAACGCGTTGCTGTATTTCCGGAAGGTAGAATATTTTGTGGCGATAAAGTCCATCGCTTTCATGCCCGATTGTTCCAAGTACCCATTCAGCAGGAAATTCAGGTCCAGCCAGTCTGTATCCGCTATTTGCGCGATGGCAGCCTAAACCCCCGCATTTGTTTATGTGATCGTGAAGAAAGGTTTTTCTGGAATGCCATTCGTTTGTTGGGTGAGCCAGGCAGTATTGCGGAGTTACATTTCCTCGCCCCCATAAGCTCCGCAGGAAATAGCAGAAGGCAATTGGCTGAAGCATCACAGAACGCAGTAACTGCAGTATATGGTGCTCACGGGCTTAGTAATGAAGTTTGATGATAGCTTTTCTCCACGGGGTGTTTTGGCCAATACCCATGTGCAAACGCTACTCAGTAGTAGTTCATATCGGCGTAAAAAAATTCTGCCACAGGCGGTGGCATTATTAGCAGCGAGTGAAAAATGGATTCTTGACGGTGGTGATGGCATTCGCCTGCTGGGGTTTTATTCAGCTCAGGCTGAGTCGGCAAAAGGACGCGGCTTAGTTATTTTGATTCACGGTTGGGAGGGCAGTTCGGAATCCAATTATTTGCTGGCAACCGCCTCCACTCTGTTCAATCAGGGTTTCGATATTCTTCGCCTTAACCTGCGTGATCACGGCGATAGCCACCACCTGAATGAAGGGATATTCCATTCGCGGATGATTGAAGAAGTCGTACATGCTATTGCCGATGCCTGTAGCAGGATCAACACGCGACCGCTGTTTATGGCGGGTTTTTCCCTGGGTGCCAACTTCACTCTCAGAGTGGCCCTCAGCGCCCCGGCAAACAATATTCCTTTGCAACATGTGGTTGCGGTGTGCCCGGTTATACGCCCTCACGATGTAATGGATGCATTGGAAAGCGGATTGCCGATTTACGAGTACTACTTTAATCGCAAATGGGAAAAATCTCTGCGCAAAAAAGAACAGTTGTTTCCATACCGGTATGACTTTAGTAGCTGGTACAAAATGCCCCGGCTTAGAGATCGAACCGAAAATTTGGTCGTAAACCACACACCCTGGGATTCATTGAATGAATACCTAGATGGTTACTCACTCGATGGTGATGCACTTGCCGGGCTGGCAGTTCCCACTACTATTGTGGCAACCTTGGATGACCCGGTAATCCCTATTGCTGAAGTCGAAAAACTGCCTTCTATAGCCTGTCTTGAAAGGCTATATACCCGCAAAGGCGGGCATTGTGCATTTCTTGAAAATTGGCAAATGCACAGTTGGATAGAAAGCTACATATTAGGCAGATTTGAACAATCCATAAATAAGTAGCATACCGATAATCTACAGCAGCCCAGTATTTCGAGTTTTTGGTAGGGTGGCATTCATGCCCATGTGGCCTAAGCTACAAATATCCTCTGAACTACTTTCATTGGTTTCGTTGGTGGTCCCAAAGAATCTCACCCACACCGTCTTCGCGTGCCATTACTCTGGATAGCACAAACAACAAATCAGAAAGCCGATTCAAGTAGCGGATAGCCTCAGGGTTCACTTTTTCAGTACGCCCTAACTCTACCACCCGGCGTTCTGCACGCCGGCATATCGTTCTGGCGAGGTGGCAGGCTGCTGCTGCGGTGCCACCTCCCGGGAGGATGAACTCCTTGAGCATGGATAAATCCTGATTGTACTCATCAAGAATATTTTCAAGCTTTGCCACTCGCCCTTCGGGTAATAGCGTATAGCCCGGCATTGAAAGCTCTCCACCAAGGTCAAACAGGTGATGTTGAATGGATAGCAACAAGCCTTTAATAGCCGTATTGTTTTCCGCACTAACCACCATGCCAATGGCACTGTTGAGCTCATCAACCGTGCCGAAAGCCTCTACGCGAATGCTGTCCTTGCCGGTGCGTTCACCATCACCAAGTCCGGTACTGCCGTCATCGCCTGTGCGAGTGTAGATTTTTGAAAGACGATTACCCATGATAGTTACCTCTTAACAATGTACTAATCAGTACATAGTATTTATTTATGTGATAATATAGAGCATGATAGTTGATTCAAGCAGTTTTTTAAGGATTTTTTAAAGCTTTGAAGGAGAGTAGTGAATGAACATAAGTAAAATTGCGTATACAGATGCAGGTTGGGGGGTTGCCCCCTCTGGAAGTGCACACTGAGCTGAAGAAAAGATTAGAATACCGCTGTCGCATTTATCTTGAGAACTATCGTAATGACCCGTAAAACTCCTCTTTATCAGGCGCATATCGACGCCGCTGCACGCATGGTTGATTTTGGTGGTTGGGATTTGCCCATCAATTACGGCTCGCAAATTGATGAGCATCATACGGTTCGTAATGCTGCGGGTATGTTTGATGTATCACATATGACGGTAGTAGAAATTAAAGGCCAGGACGCGCGGGCTTTTCTTAGTAAGCTTCTCGCCAATGATATTGCCAAATTACAGCAACCGGGCAAAGCGCTATATAGCTGCATGCTTAATTCTGAAGGCGGCATTATTGACGACCTGATAACTTACTTTATCAGTGAAAATCATTTTCGGATGGTAGTGAATGCAGCGACTCATGATAAAGATATGGCCTGGCTGGAGAAGCAGGCAGGTGGATATGAGGTTGTGGTAAGCGAACGAAGAGACCTCGCAATGCTGGCGGTTCAGGGTCCTGATGCGCGTCAGAAAACCGCGAATATACTCAGTGCTGAAGATGCAGAATCAGCCATGGCATTAAATATTTTTCAGGCAGCTCAGATTGGTGATCTGTTTATTGCCAGAACGGGTTATACCGGTGAAGACGGTTTTGAAATCATGCTGCCAGCAGACGCTGCAATCGAGCTCTGGAACAAACTCTTAAAAGAACAAGTAAAACCTTGCGGCCTTGGCGCGCGCGATACCTTGCGCCTGGAAGCTGGAATGAATTTGTATGGGCAGGATATGGATGAAACCACTAGCCCTTATGTATCCGCTTTGGCGTGGACGGTGGCGCTCAAAGATGAGCGGGAATTTATTGGTCGCTCGGCTTTGATAACACAGAAAGCAGCGGGTTTAAAACAAAAACTGGTGGGTTTGGTGTTGGAAGGCCGTGGCGTTATACGCCCGCATCAAAGCCTGATCAATGCAGCGGGCGATATTGTCGGCGAAACCACTTCCGGTAGCTTTTCACCAACACTGAAAAAAGCAATAGCTATGGCAAGGCTAGATCGGGATATAGTAGATAATTGTTTAGTCGATATTCGTGGCCGTAAACTGCCCGTCCGCCTAGTAAAAATGCCATTTGCACGAAAAGGTAGCGTTTGTGATGGCATTTTAGATTAATTCTATTAGAATTAAGCTAGGTAATGAGTAAGCTACTAAATATTAGTAATAAATAATAAGGAAGTCCAAAAATGAATGATGTTCCGGGCGATATGTTTTATACCGAGTCCCATGAATGGGTAAAAATGGATGATGAGATTGCGACTATCGGTATTTCTGATCACGCGCAAGGTCAGTTAGGTGATGTAGTATTTGTAGAACTACCTGAAGTGGGTGATGCTTTTACTGCAGGTGACCCCTGTGCGGTGGTTGAATCCGTCAAAGCCGCTTCTGATATCTATGCCCCCATCAGCGGCGAAGTGGTTGAGGTGAATGAACTGCTTGAAAACGCCCCTGAAACCATCAATGATGATGCCTACGGCGAAGGTTGGCTGTTCCGCATCAAAGCCGATGACCCCAGTGAAGTTGATGGCCTGATGTCAGCTGAAAGTTATGTTGAGGTCAATAGCGAAGACTGACCCAAATTTTTAGGTAATTTATAAAGCAATTTATCAGGCAATAATCCGGCTGCTAAGTCAGTTGTCGATAGTGTGCTAGCCCCCGAAGGTAAGAAACCCCAACGCTTGGTGACTGATAGCCACCGATGCAATCCAGGCGAACACAGTAATGGCAACCACAAAGCTCAAATATTGACAGCTGCGGGTAGTACAGCGTTTCAGTGCCAGCATGCCGAATATAATATACACCACCAGGCCGATGAGCTTTGCCCCCAACCAGGCGTGTGAAAATGGCACCATAGTAAGCAGCCAAAGGCCAAAGACAAGCAACAAAGTGTCGATGATATGCGGCAATATCCGCACCAGTTTTTTCTGCAGCAACTCTGGGCGGTACTGTTTCCAGACAAATCTAAGGATAAACCCTAAGATGCTCAAGAGCGCCAGCGTCATATGACTGTGTTTAATAATCGGGTAGAGTGATTCCATAATAGTTACCAAAGATATTTTCTTGATTGATTAAGCCATGGATTATACTTTAGCAATTACAATAATGTGGATTACAAATAGTATAATTTAAGCGATAATATGGTGCGATCTAGCTTTACTTAATTTCACAAACAGGAATCCCTTTGACTGTCTATCTCAAGCAGATACAACATAATCGGCAGGTAGCGGCATGGCTGCTGGTTTGTTGTGCACTGGTATTTCTTATGGTTGTGCTCGGCGGTGCGACTCGGCTTACCGGCTCTGGTTTGTCTATCGTAGACTGGAAACCAATCATGGGGGTGTTGCCGCCTACCAGCGAGCAAGCATGGTTGGATAAGTTTGAACTTTATCAACAATCGCCTCAATACCAAAAGGTGAATAAGCATTTCAATGTTGATGCGTTCAAGGAGATCTTCTGGCTTGAGTATTATCATCGCTTATTGGGGCGTGCACTCGGGGTGGTTTTCTTATTGCCGTTTTTGTTCTTTTTGGCCACCGGTAGGATAAAAAAACAGGAGTTTCCTAAATACGGCCTGATGTTCCTGTTGGGCGGTTTTCAGGGTTTGCTGGGCTGGTATATGGTGAAAAGCGGACTGGTAAACAATCCCCATGTCAGCCAATACCGACTGGCAGCCCATTTAATCTCAGCCTTTATTATTTATGCGTATATGTTTTGGGTGGCAATGAGCTTGTTATTCCACGCTACAGACGGGCATCGGGACCGGTTATACAATAAAAGTCTGTGGCTCACAGGGCTAATCACTACCACAGTTCTTTCCGGTGCATTTGTAGCCGGTCTAAAAGCTGGCTTTGTGTTTAATACTTTCCCGAAAATGGATGGTCAGTGGATTCATAAAGATCTTTTAGCAATGCAGCCCATGTGGCGGAACTTTACTGAGAGCCTGTTAACCGTTCAATTCGACCACCGGGTGTTGGCAACACTAACTTTGCTGGTTATTTCAGCTTTCTGGTTATATGCGCGCAATCGGGGAATGCCGCCAAGGGCTCGGCCTGCATTGCATTTGCTGATGTTGGCAGTGCTTGTGCAGTTTAGTCTGGGAATTGCTACATTATTGATGTTTGTACCCACCACCCTCGGTGTTTTACATCAGGGTATGGCAATGGTTTTGTTTACTATTGCTATCTATTACAACCACGCGTTGCGCGGGACGCGTGTTTGGTAATATAACGATATTTCGAGTACGAAAAAATTTATGAAATTGGTATAAAAGCCAATGACTTTTGCCATATTGTCATGCGCTACTCCACTGGCTATACTGTAACCAATACATCACTCCGGGGATCTTATGATGAAATATTCAACTTTAGTATCAAGCTCAGTATTGGTTTTACTTCTCGCAACATTTACGTTGTCTGCTCAGGCGTTAGATCAAGCCGAGATGGAGATGAATCAGCAGAAGATGGATCAGCAAATGTTAGAGGTTTCCGACTGGTTTCAGGATCAGGGTTATCTTAGAAGCAACCTGATGCTTGCAGTGACTGGGTTAAGTATCCACAAGCGGCCATCCGTAGACAGAGTGCTTGAGATTTTAAACGCGGGTATAGGTTCTAAGCAACTGCAGAAATCTGACTGGCACCGGCTGGCAAGGTTTTGCCAAGAGGCACACCTCAAGACAGCGTTCATTAAACAAGAAAGTACGGAAAATGAGAGTGCTAACCAACTTGTGAACTGGTGTAAGAAAAACCGCATCGTCAATCAATTTATTAAAAAGGACGCCGACAACGCGTATGCCTATTTATTTCAGATGGATTTCTCCGCAGACGATCCCTATAACCGCGATAATCAACGCCTGTTAGAAAAAGCGGCTTCAGCCAAATATGTAACAGATTATTTTGGCTATGGTATGCAGGCCTACACCACTCATCTACGTGAATATTATCGTAGCCATCAGCTAGAGCCTATTGTGGTTCCCGCTGGGTTTGGGTTTAGCGGTAATGTAGAGGATATGTTTGCCTATCACTTTTTAATCATTACTGTAGCGGTATATGTGGCATATCCTATGAATGCCATAAGTTATTGCACTAACACTCAGCGACAGTTGTGGCCAAGTTTTGATGATAAAACGGTGCTTGAATGCATTCGTTTGATGGAATTGTTCCGCTCGGACAAAAACACAGTGATGGATAATCGTATCGCGAATGCGATCATCGCCTCTTTAAGCACCCCGGGATCTGATCAGCAGTTGGAAGCAACCCGGCTAGAAATCAGTAACCGGTTGGCTTATGAGTGTTTGGCTACATGGGGTGATCCTACAAACTCGGAAGTTTCCGAAATGGTGCAATTTGCGGTATTCCTGAAAATGACCCAGTTGCGTGAATCCATGGGCGAAATGCAGGCCATGGCGGTGGCATCCGATCAGTATTTCGCAGAGCGTCAGAATAAAAATGCGCCAAAGCCATCTTCTTGCCTGTTACTCAAAGACTTGAGCCTTGAGGCGGCTGAGGAACTATTAGCCGCCAAGAAATAACCGTAGCGTGGGCATTTATGCCCACGCGTCGAAAGCATAAATTTCCGAGAAATAGATATTGGCAAATTTTACGCGTGGGCATAAATGCCCACCCTACCAAACCGTAACTTATTAAAACCGCTGAATACCGCTTTCGCTTGAAACTAACACCGTATCCGCATTGCGTAAAGCAAAAATACCGCAGCAAACAACTCCGGGAATATTGTTGATATTTCGTTCCATACCTGCGGCATCTACCAAATCCAGATTATGCACATCAAGGATCAGGTTGTGGTTGTCGGTGGTGAAGTTTTCACGCAGCTCAGGTTGCCCGCCCAATGCCACCAGTTTACGGGCCACCAAGCCACGGGCCATGGGGATGACTTCTACAGGTAATGGAAATTTACCCAGAACCTTCACTTTTTTGCTCTGATCTACAATACAAATAAAGCGTCGTGCGGCTTCGGCAATAATTTTTTCGCGGGTTAAAGCACCGCCGCCGCCTTTAATCAGGTAGCGGTTGGCATCGAACTCATCGGCACCATCAATATACAAATCCAGTGGTCCGGCGGTGTTAAGATCGACCACCGTAATACCGATTTCTTGCAAGCGCCGGGTACTTTCTTCAGATGAAGACACGGCGGCTTCTATACGGATGCCGCTATCTGCTAATGCATCAATCAAGCAGTTTACGGTACTGCCGGTACCGACTCCCAGAATACAATCATCATCGATGAAAGAAAGGGCGGCTTTCGCAACCTGGCGTTTTAGTTCATTTTGGTCCATGATTTTTATTCCAGTTCGAAAATGTGTTAACCAAATACGCGATACTTATGCTCTTGTAAATATCTTCTTATTGTCCTTGCTTAGCGAAAGAAAATCGACCTTTTTCGGTAAAAATCATATCCAGTGGAATATCCCACTCTCGCCGGGGCAGGTTTTCTAGCCGCTGTAGTTCGTAAGCAATGCCTACTACAAGGGGCCGGGATTGAAAATTTGCCAACCAGCGATCGTAGTATCCTGCCCCCATGCCTAAGCGCGTACCCTTGCTGCTGAAGGCAACCAGTGGTGCGAAGATAACTTCAGGGATGGTAATTTCGGTAGATTCCAGTGGTTCTTCTATACCGAACCGATTCACCCGTAGCTGTGTATTTTCAGTCCACAGATGGAATTGCATGACTCCAGTTTGGCTAGAGTGTATCACCGGTAACGCCAGTTGAATTCCTCGGTTTCTCAGCCAAGCAACGATTGGTAGCAGGTCAGGCTCACCATCAAAAGGTAGAAAAAGGGCAATGGATACAGGTTTCTGATGTTTTACCCAGGTTTGGATCTGTTCCTGAATATGATGGTTGAATACCTCACGCCGGTCAGATGTTAAAGATTTTCTGGTGGCACGCAGGTTTAAGCGTAAGGTTTGAAGCGGGTTGGAGTCGTCAGTGGGGTTTTTAGTTTTCAAAGCAGTGCCCTCCAGGGTGCCGCTGAAACAACGCTGACCTTGAACCGAAAGGGTCCAGGTGGGGAGGCTAACCAACACCTAAGGCTTTTCGCTTGCGCGAACATGCACACTGGTAGTGGACTTGCGACCCCGAGGTCGATAAATAGGGACAAGGTATCGTGCGTTGCCACTGGCAAACACCTCAGAGGACAACTACCATTCTAAACTAATTGCAGAAAAAAATGTTAAGGAAACTTTAAACCCCAGAATAAATTATTTCTGTAGTGCAGTTTCAACCCGGTCAGCTAATTGTTTAACCCTACGATTGATCTGCTGGCGTTCGGTTTCCAGCTTGTCAGCTTTGAGCTTCTCATCGGTAAGATTTAAAGCTGCCAATACTGCAATTCTTTCTAAGGCCATGAGTCGGCCGTTGTTGCGAATTTCACGCATCTGGCTATCGAGGATACTGGCAGCCTCTAGTAAAGAACTGCGTTCTTCGGGGGGGCAGCTGACCCGATATTCGCGATCGAGAATCATTACTGAGATGGGTTCGGGGCCTGCGCTCATGAAGTGTGTCCGTGTAGTTATTGGTGGTTCAGGACTGTTCCAGCCCTTTAAGTCGGTGGATCATGGCTTCAACCCGGGAGCGAGCCTCATCATTTTTAGCCAGTAATTTGGCTTTTTCACTAACCAGTGTCGCCTGGCGTTGGTGTAGGGATTGATTTTCATCGTGCAATTTATCTGCATTATCTAATAACTGCTGCAGTTGATTTTCAAGCCGTTCGAGGTCTTTGCGAGTTGTTTCTAAGGAATCCATGGCAACACTATAATTTATAGGTTAATTTTGGTCAATTTATCTTTGATATATTTATTTCATTCTGTTGGTCAATCCAGTGCGGTGTTACTATGCTCGGATGGAAATGAATTTACCTGATTTTGAACTCTGTTTGGCCCAGGTTGGCAGCGATATCAGCCCGTTTGAACTCTCTGCGCTGCATGGTTCAATCTGTGGCCTGTTGTGTGCAAAACCGAACCTGGGCTTGATGGAGCTAACCGCTATTCTGCCTAAAATGGGCCAGGCTGCAGTGCTTGAATCAGCGATAGTAGATCAGCTGGCTGATATACTCATGGCCAGCCGCCTGCAGCTGGAGGATGAAGACATGAGTTTAGTGGTCTGGTTGCCGGATGATGAAACCAAACTGGCAATTCGTACAGCTTGTCTTGCCGACTGGTGCAGCGGGGTGCTCGCGGGATTAAGCGAGCTTGCCGGTGAAGCCTTGAGCAAAATCTATGCAGAGTCACGCAATGAAGATAGTGACAATATGGATGCCGCAGAAGCCTTGCGGGACTTTACCAGCATTGCCAGAATTGTCGATGAGCCAATTGACGGCAGCGATGATAACGAAGATGACTTTATCCAGATCAGCGAGTATTGCCGAGTAGCATTGTTGTTGTTTCATGAGATGCTGCGGGGTCCGGATGAACTGGACTCTATTCATTAATAATTAATGTACATAAAAACCCGGAATTATTCCCTCAATGAAATCAACAATTATCAAGTCAGCTGAATTTTTACGCCGCCGGGAAAATCTCCTGCAAATGACCGGGCCGGGCAGTATTATATTGCTCCAGGCAGCTTCGGAAAAAACCCGTAATAGCGATGTTCTTTATCCGTACCGCCAAGATAGTGATTTCCTTTATATCAGCGGTTTTTCCGAACCGGAAGCCGTATTGGTGTTAATTGCAAGGGAAGCCGGCAACCGTTCGTTATTGTTTTGTCGCCCGAGCGACCCCGACCGGGCAATATGGGATGGCCCCAGAGCTGGTCTGGAAGGCGCGCTTGCTGATTTTGGCATGGATGAAGCCTTTGATATTGCCGAACTTGATAAACGCTTGCCAGAATTAATGGCAGCGGCAGAAAAAGTATATTACAAAGTTGGTTGTGAACCGGATTTCGACCGCCAAGTTATGCGTTGGATGCACCAGTTGCACGATAGTAAAGACGCACACTTGCCCCAGGAATTGGTTTCTCTGGAACACGATTTGCATGAATTGCGCCTGTTTAAGTCCAAGGCAGAAGTTAAAGCTATGCGTACGGCGGCGCAGATAGGGTCAAAAGCGCATATCAAAGTGATGCAGGCTGCTGCTGGTGCCAGCAACGAGGCTGAATTACAAGCGGAGTTAATGTTGATTTTTTATCGCAATCATTGTCCTTGGGCATATCAACCCATCGTTGGTGCAGGCGATAATGGTTGCGTTTTACATTATGTTGATAATAATCAGCCGATTAACTCTGGAGATTTGATCCTAGTGGATGCCGGTTGTGAGTGCGAGGGCTATGCTTCTGATATTACCCGAACATTTCCTGCAAACGGACGCTTTAGCCCAGAACAGAAAGCCCTGTATGAGTTGGTATTGAAATCACAGCTGGCCGCAATTGAACTGGTGAGCCCTGGAAATTTGTGGCTGGATGCCCACCATAAAGTTGTCGAGATTCTTACCCTAGGGCTGGTTGAGCTGGGTCTATTGCAAGGTGAGTTGAAAGAGTTAATAGATTCCGAAGCGTATAAAGAGTTTTATATGCATAAAACCGGTCATTGGCTGGGTCTGGATGTGCATGATGTAGGTGATTACACCATCGATGGTGAATCGCGTCAGTTGGAACCCGGCATGGTGCTGACAATAGAGCCGGGTCTGTATATCGCCCCGGATTGCGAATTGGTAGAACCGCGTTGGCGTGGAATTGGTATCCGTATCGAAGATGATGTGCTGGTAACTCGCGATGGTAATGAAGTATTAAGCCAAGATGCGCCCAAAAGCGTGGCTGAAATTGAAGCTTTAATGCAGGCATAATAGTAAAGGCTGGGTAGCCCGGAAAGTGCCGGTGCGCTCGTGAGTTTAACGCACCCTACCTAATTATCCCGGAGTAGGGTGCTGTTAGCCGCAGGCGTAACGCACCGAAGGTTAAAGAATTAAACAGGAACCACAAGTGCTAGGAAAAGAAAATAACTTTGATATCGTGATTGTCGGCGGCGGCCTCGCCGGTGCCTCATTGGCGCTTGCCCTGGCTGATAGCCCCTATAAAGTCGCCATGATCGAAGCTGTGGACGCCGCTGCTGCGAGCCAGCCCAGCTATGATGACCGCACTCTTGCGGTTGCCTGGACCTCCTGCCGAATACTAGAAACACTGGGAATATGGGGCGACTTGTCATCCAGTGCCACCGCAATAGAAGAAATTTTTGTAAGCGAACTCAAACGCCCCGGTAAAGTGCAATTGCGCGCGCCTGATATGGGTTTTAAGAATTTCGGCTCGGTAATCGAGGCTCGTGCCATTGGGTCGGCATTGCTTAATCGCTTGGAATCGGTAAGTAACCTCAGTCGTTTCTGCCCGGTGCAGCTGATTTCAATGCAAACCGCAGAAGATGAAGTAACGCTGCATTGCCAACTGGAAGCCGAGGAAATCAAACTGACAACCCGTCTGGTGGTTGCCGCAGACGGTGCCCGCTCAAGCATTCGGGAAATGCTGAATATCCCGACCGAGGTACACGATTATCAACAAACTGCGGTTATCGCCAATGTTACCCCGGAAAAACCGCATAAAAATCGGGCTTTTGAGAGATTTACTCAAACCGGGCCCTTGGCGATATTGCCGCATGTTGGCGATCGTTGCGGGATGGTCTGGACAGTGCCGCGCGGGGAAGAGCAAGTCCTTCAGGCGCTTTCTGATGAGGAAATATTAACTCAGCTGAATCAACGGGTCAGCTCGCAAGTTCGTGAGTTGCTCGGGAATTTTGTAAAAATCGGCAGACGCAGTTCATATCCGCTTTATTTGGTGCAACCTAAAACCAACCTCGCACCCCGGGTGGTACTAATCGGCAATGCGGCACATGCTATCCATCCTAATTCTGCTCAGGGTTTTAATCTCGCCCTGCGCGATGGCGCGGCACTGGCGGAAGTCTTAATAGAGCAATATAGCGGCGATGCGGGCTGCGCGAAACAACTAAAAGCCTACGACCAATGGCGTCAACCGGACCAGCGTGAAACCATTCGTTATTCAGATGGCCTGGCAAGGTTATTTGCCAATCCTGGCTGGCTGGCCGGTCTGGTGCGCGGAGGCGGGATTGCGCTACATGAATTGTTTCCACCGTTGAAGCGCAAACTGGCATTGGGCGCGATGGGTTTTCGTGGTCGGCTACCAAAACTGGCGCGGGGTGAAACTCCGGTTAACGCCAAGGTTATCTCCAATAGGGGCCAAAAAGCATAATGAGCAAAGCATATGATGTTTGTGTGGTTGGTGGCGGCATGGTCGGTGCCGCACAGGCGGCGTTATTATCACGCGCCGGATATGATGTGGCTTTGTTGGAGGCCAACCGTCCAGATGAATTTAACCCGGAGGACGAAGTTGGCTTGCGGGTTTCAGCTATTTCAGCAGGATCAAGGGCAATACTCGAGCAGGCAGGTGCCTGGAAGTGTATTCAAAAACAGCGTTATTGTGCTTACCGGGAAATGCATGTCGAAGAACAGGGATCGAATCGCGGTCTGGACTTCCTGGCTGATGAGTTCGGGCATGATGCCCTCGGTTATATCGTCGAAAATCAGTTAGTCCAGGCATGTTTATGGAAAAGCATAGAAGCCGCTGGTGAAGTTGATGTTTATAGCCCGGACAGCTTATCGAAGCTTGAGCAGCATGCGGGTGGCGTAAGTGTCACGCTAGCATCAGGTAAGTCGCTTGAGTGTAAAGTTCTGGCGGCATCAGATGGCGCCCTAAGCGGTGTAAGAAAAATGGTTGGAATCGACCAGCAGGTTTGGGAATATAACGAACGCGGTTTGGTTGCAGTTATTACCACAGAAGAACCGAATCCCGGTATCGCCTGGCAGCGGTTTTTATCCGGTGGCCCACTGGCGCTGCTGCCCTTGAGTGATGGCCGTTCATCCATTGTGTGGACACAATCTGATACCGATGCGCGGCGGCGTGTCGGGCTACCGGAGGCTGAATTTTTAGCCGAGCTAGGCGACGCCTGCCGAAATGTGTTTGGGCGGGTTGTGGCGGTTTCAGAGCGCGCTTCATTTCCCCTGCGAACCCGAATCAGCGAACACTTCCTGGATGGTCGGGTTGTCTTACTTGGTGATGCAGCCCATGCAGTGCATCCTCTAGCCGGGCAAGGGGTAAACCTAGGCTTTCTTGATGCAGCAGCACTCACAGAGAGCCTGTTGGCAGCCGATAAACACTCGCTTGACCGTGCGCTCCGCCATTACGCCCGTTGGCGGCGTTCTGACAGTGTATTAATGACCCGTGGGTTTCATGCTATTCATGAGTTGTTTGCCCTGCCGGGACAAATTTCCAGCAAAATCCGGCAAATGGGTATGCGTATAACCAACAAAAGCTGGTTTACCAAAGACCGCCTACTATTACACGCCGCCGGCCAACACAGCGACGCCCCCCGATTAGCAAAAGGCGAGACTCTACGCGAAATCATGCGCAAGTAGAGTGGCATTTATGCCCACGGTTCTAATGTTTTAAATTCAGGGATTGGTTGCTAGCACGAAGCTTTTACGCGTGGTCATAAATACCCTCCCTACGGGAAATTGTGCTTAACCAAATAATATCTTATGCATGAAAACCCCTAAAAATGGGAATTTTCGGGCAAATCTGCTAGTATTAACGGCCTTTGTGTTTAGACAGGTCCCTGGCGATTTCGCTGAGTTCTTTGTTAGCAGAGGAATCTGCGAATTGCTTTAGGCATTTACGCGCAGAGTCTGAAAGAGGATACCGCACTATAGCAGCGGCTGGTGGTTGATTTTGAGGTTCTACTTTTACTTTGATGCTTTGGATATTTAATCCAGGGTGGTGTTTAAGTCGAGCCAGTATACGAAACGCCGCCATGCGTACCCGGTTCGCCCAGACAGGTGAGTTAGCGAGAATAATCAGCTCACCATCTCGCAGGCAAGCTACCCGTGTTTGGGTCGCTACTTCCGGGCCCAATAGGGGGTTAAGCATGCGCTCCAGGTGTTGATAACCTGATGCCTGTTTTAATAGTCCCGCCAAATGCTCGTCATTATGGGTCAGCTCCCTGACGGTACAAGTACGACGCTTTTTGGATGAGTAGAAGGAATTCACAGATGCAGAATAACGCAAATACTACCCGGGAATCTACCCTCGGCACAAAAATAAAGCCTGATTTACGGATCGCTTTGCTGACAGGAACGACGGTTGCTCTCCTGGTTTCTGCATTTTACCTTGGCAGAATCACTACAGAAATAAGCCCTGAAGCTCAAGTTGGACTGGCTGAACTTAACTCGCAGCTGGTAGAACAGCAACAAGTCTTTTCCGGACTCAAAGCCAGTACCCAAGCCAAAGTTAACGGCATGTCTGCCCGTCTGGCCAGCTTGCAAGCCGGTGCTACCCGGATGAATGCATTAGGTCAACGGCTGGTTGAACAAGGCAAGCTTGATTCAGAAGAGTTTAACTTTACCCGTGAAGCCCCTGTTGGTGGCCCGGAATCATTCGCGCTGGTCAGTAGCTCTATGGGCTCGCTGAATCTGGATATTGATATGTTTTCGACCCAGTTGCAAAATCAGCAACTGAAATTCCACAGTCTGGAATCATTATTGATGGGGCGTGAACTCGACCGTGAAACCACACCTAAGGGCTGGCCGGTTAGCAAAGGCTGGATATCATCGGCCTATGGTACCCGCACAGACCCGTTTACCGGCAAGCAGGCACGCCACTCAGGTGTAGATTTTGTTGGCAAACGCGGTGATGATGTCCTTGCGGTAGCCGATGGTGTGATTGTCTGGGCAGCCTACAGTGGTGGTTATGGAAAATCTATCGATATCGACCACGGCAATGGTTATCTCACCCGTTATGCCCATAATGATGAGCTTTTAGTCAGTGTAGGCCGTGAAGTTAAAGCTGGTTCAGTTATCGGCAAGCTGGGTTCAACCGGTCGCGCATCGGCTCCCCATGTGCATTTTGAAGTTCATAAAGACGGTCGTAGCGTCAACCCTTGGAAATTTCTCAAATAAAATTCAGCTTCACGGCTCTTCAACCTCAGGTTTTCTCCTCAAAGCACACTTAGGCGTTATAATGTTCAGCTTGAGGTGGCGGGCTTGTATTGGGGTTGTATTTGAGGGCTTTCACCCCCATTAAGTCACCCGAAATCCTATGTATTTGATGTTTATCGTGCTGAACGGACCCAGAGATAATAAAACACCATGCTGAATAAAATTATTACCAGTTTCATCGGCAGCCGTAATGACCGCCTACTGAAAAAAATGCGCAAAGATGTTGCCGGAATCAACGCCTTTGAAGAAGCACTGCAGGCATTGGACGATGCTGCTCTGAAAGGAAAAACAGCAGAGTTCCGTATCCGCCTTGATCAGGGTGAAAGCCTTGATGATATGTTGCCTGAAGCCTTCGCCGTTGTGCGTGAAGCCTCGGTACGGTCCTTAGGCTTGCGTCATTATGATGTACAAATGATCGGCGGCATGGTACTGCATCAAGGTAAAATTTCAGAAATGAAAACCGGTGAGGGTAAAACCCTGATGTCGGTTCTGGCCGCCTATTTGAATGCCATTCCCGGTAAAGGTGTACATATCGTCACCGTGAATGATTATCTCGCTCAACGGGATGCCGACTGGATGCAGCCAGTTTTTGAAGCATTGGGGCTGAGCGTTGGTGTTTCCATCCCGGGTATGACGCCAGCGGCCAAACGGGTCGCTTATGCAACCGATATCACCTACGGCACCAATAACGAATTTGGCTTTGATTATCTGCGCGATAACATGGCTTTCAACCTTGAAGAAAAAACCCAGCGCGGTCAGTTTTTCGCGGTGGTGGATGAAGTTGATTCAATTTTAATTGATGAAGCTCGTACGCCGTTGATTATTTCCGGCCCGGCTGATGACAGCCCGCACCTGTATGAACAAATTCATTCACTAATACCCCACCTGCAACCACGCGAAGAAGAAGATGGTCCCGGCGATTTCAGTGTCGATGAGAAAACCAAGCAGGTTCATCTAACCGAAGAGGGCATGGCCAAAGTTGAAGAGCTAATGGTCAAACAAAACTTGATTCAACCGGATGACAGCCTTTATCAGGCACAAAATTTGTCGCTGGTTCACCATTTGAATGCCGGTCTACGGGCTGAACACCTTTACAGTAAAGATGTCGACTACATTGTTAGTGATGGTGAGGTAGTGATTGTGGATGAGTTTACCGGGCGAACACTATCAGGTCGCCGTTGGTCGGATGGACTGCACCAGGCTATTGAAGCAAAAGAAGGTGTGTCAATTCAACGCGACAATCAGACCTTGGCCTCAATTACTTTCCAGAATTATTTCCGTTTATACAATAAGCTTTCCGGGATGACAGGTACGGCCGATACAGAGGCGTATGAATTTCAGTCGATCTACGGCCTTGAAGTTATCGTTACGCCTACCCACCGGGAAATGGTACGCAAAGATCATGGCGATTTAATTTTCCTCACCGCTGATGAAAAATACATAGCCATCAAAGAAGACATCAAAGATTGTGTCGAGCGCGGTCAACCGGCATTAGTGGGTACAACTTCTATTGAAACCTCCGAACTTATTTCTAAGTTACTGAAAAAAGACGGAACTAAGCACGAAGTGCTGAATGCGAAACAGCATGAACGCGAGGCCATGATTGTCGAGAATGCCGGTCGCCCCGGTGCTATCACCATTGCTACTAATATGGCAGGTCGTGGTACTGATATTGTACTCGGTGGGAACCTGGAGGCCGAGCTTCGCGATTTGCATGAAACCGCTACAGAAGAACAAATTGAAGCAGTAAAAGTTGCCTGGAAGGAACGCCATGAACAGGTTTTAGAGTCCGGAGGTCTACATATCATTGGCACCGAACGGCATGAATCACGGCGTATCGATAACCAGCTGCGTGGTCGTTCAGGCCGCCAGGGCGATGCCGGTTCATCACGCTTTTATCTCTCGCTTGAAGATAATTTGATGCGTATTTTTGCCTCCGACCGGATGGCCTCAATGATGAAACGCATCGGCATGGAAGAAAATGAAGCCATCGAACACCCCTGGGTGTCTAAAGCTATTGAAAACGCCCAGCGTAAGGTAGAAGGGCATAACTTCGATATGCGTAAACATCTGCTGGAATACGATGATGTCGCCAATGACCAGCGTAAAGTCATCTATGAACAACGCGATGACTTTATGGGTTCTAGCGATGTTAAAGACCTGATTGATGATTTCAAAGACAAAGTATTTTTAGATTTAATTGCTCAGCATGTACCTCCAGGCAGTATTGATGAGCAATGGAGCCTGGAAGGTCTGGAAAAAGCCCTTGATGCTGAATATGGCATAAAGGTACCGGTCACATCCTGGCAGGAAGAAAGCGAACTGGATACCGAAACCATCGATAAGCGGGTAATGGAAGCCGTTGCCCAGCATTTCGCAGACAAAGAAGAAAGTACGGGCCCTGAAGTAATGCGCAATTTCGAAAAAGCCCTGTTACTTAATATCCTCGACAGCCAGTGGAAAGACCACTTGGCGAATATGGATTATTTGCGTCAGGGTATTGGTTTACGCGCGTATGCACAGAAAAAACCGACCCAGGAATACAAACAAGAATCCTATGAAATGTTCACCATTATGCTGGACACCTTCCGTCACGAAGTAGCCCGGGTTTTATCCCGCGTGCAAATTCAAACCGAAGAAGATGTAGAAGCCGTAGAAGAAAGCAATAAACCCCCACAGCAAATGGAATACCAGCACGCCAACGCATCGGCAATGGAAGATGGCCAACGCGCCGAAGCGGCAGAAAACGCGACATTTATCAGAGAAGGTCGCAAAGTAGGCCGCAACGAACCGTGCCCCTGTGGCTCCGGCAAAAAATACAAGCAATGCCACGGTAAACTAACCTAAGCTATAACCCGTGGCGTGGATGGGCATAAATGCCCGCGCCCCAAAGCCCAATACTCACCCCCAATCCCGGTAGGGTGGGTATTTATGCCCACGCGTCACTGCTTCAAAAAATCCCACACATGTCATAAATTAATTATATACCCAACAACACTGCTGTCCCGTTAACTTTGTGCCTAGCTGATGATAACCCTTACTATCGTTTGGCGCACACCAGTTTTTGTCACCGAGGACATGAATCCCGGGTGCTCGCCTGAGACACGCCGTAAACCCATCCATGGGGGCTCTTCACCCGCATCCATGCGGGTGGAGGTCTCAGGCGAGCACCCAGAATTCATGCTTGAACAGTTAACGGGACAGCAGTGACCCAACAATTATCCCGTTAAAAGCAGTCGCCGGCTAATAAAAACCCCCAAAACCCACTTGACCCCAATAAATTAACGCCTATAATAAAGTAAACCGGTCATAACCGGTCATAACCGGTCATAATTAGTCATTAAAGGCGCTACGCAATGTTAACGATGCAATCAAACGAAATAAAAGCCCGACTGGCAGAAGTACTTCGCAAAGTTGAAGCTGGGCAAGAAGTCGAAATTACCCGCCACGGTAAGGCTATCGCACGCCTTACACCCATGCAAAAGCAGGCAAGTTTGCAGCAGTACTCATTGGCAGTAGTTAAAATGCAGGGCTTCAATAAACATGCCCTAGCAAAAGACGAAAGTATCGCTGATTTTAGAAAACAGGGTCAGCGCTGATGTTCATTCTTGATTGCTCAGTCTGTATGGCCTGGTGCTTTGAAGATGAAAATAGCCAATATGCCGATGCCGTACTGGAATGCTTAAAAACACAAACAGCACTGGTACCGCAATTATGGCATTTGGAAATTACCAATGTTTTATTAGTAGCTGAACGCAAGAAAAGAATTAATGCCACAGCCAGTGAGGATTTTCTCACAATTTTGCAATCGATGAATATTCAAACAGACAGAGAAGTGTTTTCAATAGCTGATAGCAAGAATATTGCTTTAGCACGCCAGCATCAGCTCAGCTCATACGACATGGCTTATGTTGCCCTAGCACAACGAGAACAATTACCGATAGCCACCAATGACAATAAATTAAAACAGGTGGTAAAAAGCCTTAATCTTTTTTTTGAAACTACATAATTTCACATTATTCTGTCTTGTCACTGCGCCGGCACCGCAGTTACTGATACACACCACAGCAACGAGCAACTACCCAGCCAACCCCGGCATTCACCCGCCCCCCGGTTGAATGAAAATAAGTTTTAGGCCACTGGCTTGCCAAAATATGCTAGCATTTATCTACGCAAACAACCGTTGATAAAATATATTTATCAGGAGAAGGATATGAAATTAGGTATTACAGCTGGTTTGTTTTTAATGATTTGCATTAGTTCCCAGGTTTCAGCTGAAATCTATAAATGGACAAATGCGGATGGAGAGTTGGTTTATTCACAAACACCACCAAGCGATGATAGTGTCGCGGTGGTTATTAAATTAGCTGAAACCTCTGAAGATAACTTGCCTGAGGATCAGGCGGATAAGGCAGTAACAGAGCCTGAACCCGCTGAAGCTCAAACTGAAGCTGATATTGCTAAGCGCAATTGTGAAACAGTAAAAGCGAATATTGCAATGCTGCGCATGGCCTCACCTGAAACAGAATTTGCCTCAGACGAGGGTGAGGGTGAGCAGATAACCTACACTCAAGCAGAGCTGAATGAGCGGATACGCAACAATCAGGCGCTGGTTAAAACTTGGTGTGAATCACAATAAGCGCGGCTGTTTAGCGGCCGCTCCAGCCGTTACTCCATGAAGAACCATCATCGTATTGCTTTCTGCCATCGGAGTGTAAGCGAAACCTTTTGATTTTGTCCTGGTTTTGCCCTCCCTTAGCCTGGGCAACGGCGGTTAACCTATAGCTTGTTGCATTACCAATATTGATATTAATATTGTAGTATTCTTCCGGGCTCTTCTGGGGAAAATTCAGGTCGCGCCGATCTGTGGTATAAGTCGCATTTTTAGCATAATGCGCCTCTTGTCTACCAGCCAAATCCATCAGCGCTGCCTGGCCATCATTTCGGTGGCCTTTCCTGACAGAGTCCTGATAACTGGGATAGGCAATGCTGACCAAAATTGCTACAATAGCAACCGTAATCATCAGTTCAATCAGGGTAAAGCCCTTGGTTTTATTGATAGTATGCATTTTTGTCTCTTTTAATTAATTTAATTTCCATTTCCGCCGCCGTCAATAACTTGTTCCCAGTAGATCGCATGGAAACGGTCAGGCCAGCGGGTCACTTCTTGTAGTCCTACCAGCGCGACCACAACCTTACCCGGACCATCTGCCGTGCCCGGGAACAATAATGTTGGAGCGGGTGGCATGCCGGGGATATTCAACGATTTGGTTCTGTCGCCGGTAACCAGATCGTCGGCATCACCATCAAGATCTGAGAACACCGCCGCGCCTGTTAGCATGTGAACTGCCCAAAATTGAGACTCCCCTTTGGTTACACCTGCAGAACAGACATCATTAGAGTTTGAACGGGTACCACTGTAGGTAGTAAAAAGTACCGAAAAATCGTAGAGGCTAGCTTTTGAAAATACTTTTTCACCGCTACCAGATGGCATATTTATATACCAGCCGCTGCTTGTATTTAAAGCAGCCAATGCCTGGGTTTGCTGATTGGTACTTCCGACTTGCACTAAATTTGCAGTGGTATTGTGTAAGTCATCCCGGGTGACAGTTTCATAGGTCGCTGGTGCTGTCCATATATCAGGGTCTTTAATCATGTAAAAACTATTGGTTACCAGTTTATCCAGAGGGTCAGGGCGGGCACCGGAACCAATCAGTACAATCAGGAACTGGCTGCTGCCTTTATTGAAGTAGCCAACTTCCGGGGTATTGAAAAATTGATGGTAAACATTGCTGTTCTCATTTACATCAGCAATAACACCGGATGTTGGTGTTCTTAAGGAACTGGCAAAATCACTGTCAGGGGTATCAATACGAATGATTCTGCCACCGATATCAGCGGCATAAAAGCGGTCAATAATTCCATTCGCATTAATGTCTACGGGTAACAGATCGGCGGCAATACCATTTAAATTATCGGTTGGGGTATAAGTTGTGATCCAGGCACCCGTCTCAGCATTTACTATATAAACACCTTTGCCCAAGGTGTCATTAATTCGGGTGGTAACATCATGTTGGACATCATCATCGTATCCACCACCGAAAGCCAGCACCTGTTTATTGGTAGGCACTCCGGCAATTTCCATTTTAACGAATAAGGGCTTGGACCAGGTTTGTCCCAAATTGAGAAAACGAGCTGTTACTCCACCAATAATCTCCCAGGCAAATTTAGGGTTGGTGCGGTCGGTAATATCCAGCGCGTAATAATTTCTGCCACCTCGGCGCATGCCAAAAACCACCATGGTTTTTCCGTTGGTTTTATACACAGTCATGGGTCCATCTAGACCATATAAAGGCACATCGCGTTTGGCATTATCTTTTAGTTCGCTAATGTTTTTCAGCATAGCTTCGGGCATAAATGCCCACAGGGGTTTGCCGGTTTTTGCGTCTATGGCTTCGAGTACACCCTCGGATGTGGGCATCAGAATAACATCGTTGTCAGGATCGTAAGCATCAACCACAACAGGTAATGTATGAATAGGGGCACCCATTTCACCCTCGTGTAAATTGTCATCATCGGTCCAGTTCGACCATTTAATCAGGCTTTTACGCTTTATGTTGAGCGGGTCGGAGGGGTCATTTATATTTGTTGGGGTAGATAAACCGAGCATAGCATGGGTTACTAAGGAGTTATCATCCGTGACATGGTTCTCTACATTGGTCGCCAAGTTTTTAGAAGGACTGCCGGCAACATAGGTATATAACTTTCTTGTACCGTTAAAATTATCTACCGCACCACCAACCAGCGATTGATTACCATCATCGATAGCACCGCCCCAATAACTTCTGGCGGTAGGCAGGAATAAATTGTTAGCTCCCAATACTGTGCCACCACCCGGGGCGCTAGAGAGGGTAATGTTGGAATCGCTAACGCTTATCTTGTATTTCTTGATGTTGCCTTTCCAGAAGGCGGTGACACTGGGTTCGAATACCGGAACATAGATGAATTCACCGGTTACCGCAGTGTTAGTTGCATTAAATGGCACCAATGGCGCATTAAATGTGTATTTAATCGAGGACTTGGCACTGGTTGCAATGGCGTTGAATGCTGCTACCAATGAAGCGGTGTCACTGGAGGGATAGTACTTCCCACCACCACGGAGGGCGATATCCTGTAAGTAGGCTAATTCATTGGGCTTTGTATGGAAGCCAATTGTGTGGGTGGCTACATTTTGAAGCCCCTGAATTGAAGGGGACAAGTCGTTGTTGAAACCCCACTCGGCAATATCACCGGTGCAACCCGCACGGTTCATACTAAATCCGCTGGGATCTGGATTGGTGCAGGAACTGCCTTGATATATAAAGTTGGGTTTATAGGGATTCGGGTCAGCATAGTCAGAGTCGCCTCTCCATTGATCAGAGTAGGGGGCACCATCTGTGAGCAGGATAATGGAATTTTGCGCACAATACAGGTCTCTAGTTACCGGGGTGGTAACGACCTCATCAGATCCTACACCGGTACCTTTGAGACATGTACCCTGGTCCTTGTAGCAACCATCATAACTACCAGTACCATCATCATCTGTGAACCCAGTTTTGAACCATTCAACGGCGGCTGCCATTGCCTGCACAGTTACCGTACCGCTGATATGATATATATCATTAATATCATTCACCAGTTGGCCCCGGTCTTTATCTACATCGTAAAACCCTGTGCTTGGGCCAACGGTAATCAGTCGCCTACCACCATATTTCCGTTTGCTATAGCCCATAAAAGCCGCATTAACTTCTTCAAGTCCACCGTCTTCAGGCTTCGCGAAAATAGCTCGTAAGGCCGCTTGTAGCTCTTGGGTTCGAGTAGTGCTATCACCGTCTTTTTCCCTCATACTGCTGGATTCATCAAGTACAAAAAGCATGTTAGGTTTAACAGCAGTGGCAGTACCTTGGGTTCGATAAACCTCTACATCATTAGCCTGTACGGAAGATGTACCCAGTATCAGTCCTAGAAATATAGATAAGCCCAGTTTTTTAAGTGTGTATTGTGGCATTACTTTCATGTTGAATTCCTTCTTAATTTCGTATTAACACAACGCCCATGCGGTTGTGTGCGGTTGCTTTGCTGCCAGCAACACTGCCAATTGCATCCGCTTGGTATATCAGTGTAGTTAAGCTCAAGCCGAAGCCATTAAATTTAAATTCGCCTGGGTTCGAAGCACGAATATAATCCATACTTAGATCGGCTTCTACACCGGGCCGTGAAGCACTCTTGTTTGATTTAAAATAGTCGCTATTCATGATTGGTACTGCGGCTTCTGTCAGGGGTACGGTAACCGTTGGGTTAGGGCTCATCAGTTTAAACAAGGCGCTTTCGGCGGCCTGAAAACTAATTTGCTTATGTTGATGATTTACCGCAATTTTAGTATCTATATTGGTATTACGCATGGAGCTGAGGCTAAGCAGTGTTATTACCAGTAATAACACCATGCTGGCAATCAGCGCCACACCATGTTGTTTATGCTTGTTGTATATATGAGTGTTTTTCATAATTATTGCTTCGAAATAATAGGGTTTAAATTGCGTAAAACCACAGTCGTTGTGACCGCACGAAAGAGGCGTTCGGCATCGGGGGGGGTAAAGGTCATTCCCAGCAGGTCTATTGTCTGAACGCTTGAGTCGCGCATATGAACAGGCAGGGTTTCGTTGTCTGAACTTACTACCAGCCCGACGCGCATGGCAACCACATCCCTCCATGCGCCGGCTGTATCAACTGCTGCAGCGGTAAGGTAGCGATTTGCAGAGCTGTTGGTTAATGGATTGTCCGCAACACCGTAGAGCACCCGCATTAAATGTACGCCTGATACCAACGGCACATTTGCACCATTAAGCTCGCATATTAGTATGTTGTTGACTACTTTAATTCGAATGGTGCTGAATCCACTGACATTACCGGCACAGGAGCTGCCTTCTGCATAGCGCACGGCGATAATATCAGAGGCGCTCGAGCTAGCGCCTGCATCGCTTATACCAGATGGATCAATCTGGGCGAATGCACTCTGGGCAGCACTAATACCACGGCCTGTCATTACTAGGGTGCGGCGGATATCATCTAGGGCATAACGCCCGTTTTCACCAACTGCAGAAACAGAACTGCGTAAGCTGTAGGCTGCCTGACTATTAATGTAGACTTGTCCTGCAGCAGCCATTATAAAAATGCCAAGCGCGGTTGCAATTAACAATGATATAAGGGTAATGCCGCTGTGTTTGCTGCTAGGAAATGTTTTCATAATCGTTTTCACTGCTCAGTACCGGGAACTATAACCATAACCACACTATCTTGAAATCCATTGCCAAGGTCTGAGCGGGTATTCCAGGTAACTTGGATTTCAAAGGTCGAATGCGGTGAACAGTCATCCGTGTCTGTGTTATCAGCATCTGCGCATCTAGCAATCCTTAAAGTACCACCGGGTAATTCTGGCTGCCCGCCAACAGTACACAGCACAGATTTAATATCATATGCGGCAATTTCCACTGCCGTGCAAGAATCAGTACTAGAGGCATCTGAAGCAGTTGGTATCATGGCGCAACTTTGGACAACGGTGTTGCAGTCGGCTGCAATTGCGGAATAGCTGTTGTCTTCAGCAAGATTGGCACGAATTCTATCCGCCATTGACCAGGCAATATCGGTTGCTACCGAGCGGTATTGTGAATCTACTGAATACTGCACAGATTTCATTTGCAGTGCTGCAATTCCAAGCAAGCCGATCGCAACTATTATGGCTGCTATTAGCACCTCAAGCAGACTGGTACCTCGTTGTTTTGAAAAAGAGGTGGTACTCATGGGCAATCTCCAGTACTCGGCCGTCCTGAGGTTGAAAAGTTAATGCAACGCTCACTACTTCCCAAGCTGATTTTAAAATAATCATCGCCGGCAACAAGCGCCGGTGATGTTCTTCCCTGGGCTGTGTAGGTGATAGAGTTGCTGGTGTTGCTGCCTTGTGCAGTAATTAAGAGATTAGGGTGGCTAGTCTCGTGTCTTAATATTACATTGTTGGCGGCATCTCTAACTGTCCAGCCAGTATTCCAGTTAGAAAGCCTTCGAAGCCTTATATTTTCCTCTCGGGTAACTGCCGTGCTACGAGCCATCATAATGGACGCAATCATATCGTTGCCTGTAGTTGTTACCTGGTTTCGTTCTACCATCTGCGTGAAACTGGGCACAGCCAGCGCCATCATAATTGCCATAATAGCAATGGTGATGAGTAATTCTACTAGGGTAAATCCCTGTGTTTTTTGCATTTGCGTTCCAATACTTTCTCTAGATCCTAATTATAGGTGATATCTATGGGTTAACAGTTGCCGTTTATCCATAAAAGCATACCAATTATCGCAAGCATCTTGGTGATAGCTTGTGTAACGGTGATTCTTGCGGGTAGCTGGGTAATGAAAAAGGATAAATCATGGCCTGCTTCTAATATAGTCTCAGACCAAATCATAGCAAGAATGATACGCTTCTGGGGGTCAGCAACAACGGTTTAGGGCTTATAGCTCATCGTCCTGCAAGATGCGCATTAACTCCAACAAAGGTATTACTTGAATATTTTCAGGCAATGTGTAACTTTTCTGGCCAGGATAGACAATATATTTATTAGTAATTCCAAGGTCGCTACAAGCCAGATAAAATCCCTTTTTGAGCTTTGGTGCTGAAGCGCGTTTCACCTCAATTGCAATAACGGGTTTACCGCCTCGCACCAGTATAAGGTCGATCTCAGCACCTGCGCTGGTGCGGTAAAAATAGGGCTGATAGTCTTTGCATACATTGACCAAGTTTTCAATTGCAAAACCTTCCCAACTCGCCCCGAGTACTGGGTGTGAAAGCAGTTGCTCTTTGCTGCTAAGCCCTAGCAGGGCATGTAGAATCCCACTGTCGCGAATGTAGATTTTCGGCGATTTAACCAGGCGTTTACCCACATTGGCAAACCAGGGTTGTAAGCGCCGAACCAGTAACAAGTCAACGAGTATATCTAGGTACCTTGCGATACTTTGTCCACTCACACCCAAGCTAGCGGCCAATTGGGCAGCATTTAGCAAACCACCTTGATGATGGGCTAGCATGGTCCAAAATCGCCTTAATGTTTCGGCAGGAATTCGAAAACCAAACTGAGGGATATCCCGCTCAAGGTAACTGCGAATGAGATCGCCACGCCACTGAATACTGGTATTATCATTCGGAGATAGAAGGCTCTCCGGAAAGCCACCACGCAACCATAATGTACCCAAAGACTGCTTAGTTTTTTCAAGCTCAAGCACATTAATGCCGACAAGCTCTGCATGTGCAACGCGCCCAGCCAAGCTTTCGCTAGTTTGGCCTAATAGATCAAGAGATGCAGAACCCAGAAACAGAAACTGCCCGTAAGGCTGTCCCGTACGGCGGCGTTGGTCGATAATTACCCTTAGGGGAGCGAACAGGTTTGGTAGTCGTTGAATCTCATCCAGAATAATCAATTGATTGGGGTACTGCTCAGCAAAAAGTATAATATCTCGTACCTGATCTGCATCGCGTGGGTCTTCCAAGTCCCGATAAACCCCTTTGATTGAATCTGTGACCTTCAGGGCAAGCGTTGTTTTACCAATTTGCCGCGGCCCAACCAGCACCACTGCAGCGTTCGATTGTAGCAATGAATGTAAATATTGGTGTAATCTTCGCTCTATCATCCTTGCAATTATACTATTCAGCAGAAGATATACAAGGATAAATTCTGTCCAATATGAAATGATACTGAACTGATTATATTTCTGCCCATGATGGAAGGGCTAATGCCATCATAGAATGACTCAAATATCAACACGCTGGAAAAGTGCGCTCATATACACCCAATATCTGGATCGCCTGCTCTTAGGTCAGGCGTTTAGCTTGTTCAGAGATCCAAACCCGGTAGATACGTTGTTAAACCGCAAGTATAAATTACAAGTTTATGATAAATTCTCGCTATTATGGTTTGTTTGCAGGTTTATGAGTTGCATGCAACGCATTGTCTTTGTTATCGCTGCTTATTCGTCTTTGTTATCGCTGCTTATTCGCATATAATCTTTACTTAAATGAGGAAAAAAGGAACGACACCTATCATGCACTGCTTGAGCTCGCCCAATTAATATGAAGACGCTTAGTTTAAATACCGTCACACCAGTATACGCAGGTGCGGAATACCTGCCGCAATTAGTTAATAAAATTGAAGCACTGCGTGACCGTTGGGCAGTGTCAGAAATACCTCTTGAGCTGACCGAGGCAATTTTTGTTAATGATGCCTCGATTGATAACTCATTAGAGATTCTTTACACGCTACAGGAATCCAGACCTTGGATTCGGATTATTAACCTCTCACGGAATTTTGGACAGCATCAGGCGACTATTGCCGGAATTTTGCATTCTTCCGGTGACTGGGTAATTACGCTGGATGAAGACCTGCAACACGATCCGATATTTATTGATGAAATGCTGCAGCACACCATCAACCAAAAGCGGGATATCACCTTTGCAAACCCTGACAGCAGCGTGCATAAAAATATAATTCGTGACTGGGGCTCAAGTATCTATAAAAATCTTGTCGCTCGTATTACAGGAAACCGGCATGTGAAAAAATTCAACAGCTTCAGGCTGATTCGCGGCGATATAGCGCGTGGGGCAGCCAGTGTGTGTGCTCATGGTACTTATCTTGATGTGGTTTTGTGCTGGTTTACCGATAAAATTTCAGCGGTCTCCCTACCTTTGGTAGATCAGCGCTTCGTTGAAAGCGGGAACAGCGGTTATACCTTACGAAAATTATTCAGTCATGCCCGTAGACTTATTATTAGCTCCGAAGCAAAAGTGCTTCGTTTTGGGGCGCTTATTGGTTTTATTGCTATTTTCATTGCGATTATCTTCGGCTTAAATATTTTTTATGACAAGTTATTCAGCCCAGAATCCATTCCGGTTCAGGGCTGGACATCTCTTATATTAACGGTTTTGTTTTTTAGCGGCCTTATCACAATTCTTGTGGGTATAGTTTTAGAGTATATCTCTGTTATTGTTTTACACATTCAAGGAAAGCCTACATTTTTTGTAGTCGATAGAAGGTCGGACAAAGCCTTACGGGATTATTTCGACAAGAACTCAAAATGATTCTATTCCAAAAAGAACCTGACTCGAATAGCAATTCTAAAGTCATTGTTTTGTTTGGTGCCGGACTGATTGGCACAGCTGTTGGTGATGCCATAAATACGCTAATCAAAGGCTCTTGGTCATACTATCCTTTTGCCTGGAGCGATATAAAAGCACGCAGGAAAGACAGTGAATACATCAACAAGAGTTTGCTTAGAATATTGACTAGTATTAATTCAGGCGAAACTGACATCGCCTTTATCTGGTGTGCCGGTAGGGCAGGCTTTGGTGCGGATGAAGATGATATACAAAAAGAGTTCAGCAGTTTTAAACAAGTATTGGAAATTATCAATAAAACCCATAAGCTAAATATGACAAGGCATACTAGTGTTCATTTATTGAGTTCTGCAGGCGGCTTGTTTGAAAATTTTAAACTCGTTGATCATAATTCAGTACCACAACCCAGGCGAGATTACGGCCGTCTAAAATTGAAACAGGAAGAACTGCTACTACAGATGAATGCGAGCATTGGTAAATTTATTTACCGGCCAAGCTCAGTATTTGGTTATATCGGCCCAGGGCAGCGAATGGGCTTGATACCAACCCTGCTGAAAAATGGATTAACCAATAAGGTATCGACTATTTATGGTAATTTAAGCACACTTAGGGATTATGTCTCAAACAAGGATATTGGGATGTTCATTAGCCAATGTGTATTAGGCATCATGCGTCAAAAAAGGGTAAATTATTTTTTGTTGGCTTCTGGCAAGCCCTCATCAATTTACGAGATTAAACATTGCGTTGAACGCACTATCAATAAAAAAATCTATTTGAATTTTTACTCCACAGCAGAAACTGAAAATATCAGTGATATTACAATAAGCTCGTTAGCGTTACCTGCAAACTGGAAGTCAGCGGATCTGAATACAGAAATTCATGCGGTAAAGAATAGGATACTATCGGGAATGTCATATAGACTGGTAGCTGATAACTTGCCACGAAATAAAACGATATGAAGAATAAACACCAAATGGAAGAAGCTGAGTTTGATAAATTTGCGGATGAATACAATGAACTTTATCAAAGTGTTTTAGGGCCTTCCGGTGAAAGCGCTGAGTTCTTTGCTGAGTATAAAATTAAAGATACCGTACAGTTGATTAATAAGTATAAATATCCGGCAAACCTTTCAATACTGGATTTTGGGGCCGGGATCGGAACTTCGGTTCCATACTTTCTAAAACACCTCCCCGATTGCAAGCTTACCTGCCTTGATGTTTCCCGTAAAAGTCTAGATATTGGTGCTTCAAAATTCAGCAAAAGGGCAAAATTTTTACACTTCGATGGTAAAAAAATTCCACTCCCGGATAATACATTCGATGTAGTCTTTACCGCCTGCGTATTTCATCATATACCCCCAGAGGCGCATGAAAGTTTAATAAGTGAAATTTACCGTATCCTCAAACCGGGAGGCATATTCGTTGCTTTTGAGCATAACCCCAAAAACTTCCTAACTGTGAGGGCAGTGAATGCCTGCAGTTTTGATGAGAATGCCATTCTAATTCAAGGCAAAGCCTTTCGCAGCTTACTTAATAACGCCGGCATGAGGAATGAACAACTTCATTATCGTATTTTCTTCCCGGGTTTTTTGCGACTTTTACGCCCTTTGGAAAGCTATCTAAAATGGCTTCCATTGGGTGCACAGTACTATGTTTATGCTGAAAAACCTGCTTAGCTCCTCCATTATTCGTTTTGGTATAACAGGTATTGCAAATACTCTTTTTGGCTTGCTGATGATTTACCTAGGTAAACTACTGGGTGCGGGTGATATTACTGCAAACATCTTCGGTTATAGCTGCGGATTGCTGCTTAGCTTCCAATTAAATTCAAGCTGGACTTTCAGATACCAAGGCAGGCTTTTGCCGGTAGTTTATAAGTTTTGTATGGTTATACTTATAGCTTACTTAGTCAATCTTTCAATCGTTTTATACTCAATTAATGAGTTGCTTATAAATAGCTATTTTGCGCAGGCATTAGGTGTTCTTCCTTACGCCATCATTTCATATCTGGGTTTAAGGTTTTATGTTTTTACTAAAGAAAGCTCGAAGGCCAGTTAATACCCGTGGAGCAGGGATTTTAGGCCAGCTAGCCACCACCAACACCCGATCAACCCACTGATAGGCATTGCCGCTGTCTAGGCTTTCTGCCAACAGTGGAATAACCAATATTGCCAGCGGGGCATCAACTTGCTGTAATTGCCTAATGGCCTCGGAGCGTATCAAGCATTAAGATTATTTTGTGCCTCGTTATATTCCGTTGACTGGACAGAAATCATTGTAATCAGGCAAGTGTAATTCAGAAGTACTACGATGATTGGCAGTACTATCATTTAGTGAGTCAAAGTAGGATTGTTCTATAATCTCAAATTCACCATGTTGTCGAATATGTTCTAATAACCGATATAATAGTGCTAAGTCGACATCCCTCATATTGGGCCATCTGACTTTTGTTGTTGTATCTAATGCTCGCTCTGCATCACCCAGCCTTCCAAGATGAATGTTAGCTAGCGCAATGGTTAAAAAATCTTTAAATGTTTGCTCTTTAATGAATTTAGAAAGTTCAATAGCTAAAAGGTATTGCTCCTTTTGGATTGCCTGGTAATGCAGGAATCGAATTTCAAAATCCGTTCGCTCAGTTACCTTTTCTTGGCCCAGAAGATATGCTTCTTTATCCTCTGTAAATGAATAGCTCAGTACCGATTGAATAAATGCATGCAAGGGAGAGTACTCTGGAAGTACCTTTGTTGCTTTATCTGCTTCAGCTTGAAGCATGGGTGTCATTGCAGGATTCCAGCAAGCCGGGATGACAAGTAACTTACCAAACAGTGGAAAATTAGGGTTGTGTTTCCTGTATAAAGAATACTTTGCACCTACATAGTCTAGATGTATGTCTTTGGTTCCCGCCATTAAGTAAAATGTGTAGTAGTTGTTTACTAGAAAAGCAAGGTTAATATCATATTGCTCAATTTGTTCCTCCAGACTTGCGGTTGATTTCATGGTTTCGAGGTAGCGATTAAAATGATCGCTTGGATAAAGAATATCAGTACGACCGTCAATATATACGGTGCTTTTCGGTGACAGCGAATATATCAGGTAGCCGCCCATTTCATAATTATTAAAAATTCTTCCCGAAATATTATTGTTTTGCATATACTCGATAATAGCGGCAGGAAAACGAGCGTTAGTTAATAAATTTTCCTGCATTAGGTTGCGCGCGGTGATAACGCCAATCCATAGCGTGATGGCAAACATTAAAAAAACAATTGCCCCGATAATATTAGCGGTTAACCCTTTGGCTTTGCTCAAGAACATTTCAAAATCTACTTCACTTGCCAGCCAGATAAAAATACATAATATAATAATCCCAGATGGGGCAACCAGTCGTCCCATTGATATCGCGCCGTAAGATATAATTACATAAACAATAATTAACCCAAGCTGTCTTTTTTTGATCAATAGAAATAGTGTGATCAGGGAGATTAGCAATAAGACATAAATTGCGGGTGATTTATGGTACAAATTAATTGCAGGTGTATATTCCTGAATGAGGTCTTTCCACGCGGGATCAAAGGTCAGTAGACTAATCAGTGGGTGTTGAAAATATGGGGTTAAAAACCCAACCATTACGATAGCAAGACCCCAACCCAGCCATATTATCCATGATTCCTGATTGACTTTTTGTTGTAGATTTTGTAATCCGAGATCAACGAAATATCCAAAAAATATTATATAGCCAAAGATAGGGTTATGATAATTGACCCAAAATAGCATGAGCACAAGTATGGGTAGCATATTAGCGACAGTCATATTCGACCTAGCGCGATAATACAGCATTATGGCAATCACGGATAAACAGTAACTGATAAGCTCAGGCCGGGCCATGTTTCTGTACTGCAATAGCACTACCACCAGCGGTAGCACCAGTACATAAATTATAGCTTTAGAGTTGAGTTTGTGCAGGAACACAATATACAGTGTTATAAGAGCGCTAAAGCTAATAAATTTATAAATTTGGAAGCCTGGCTCCAGTCCAAAAAGACTCACCAGGCCAGCCAATAGCGCTTGAAATATATAAGGTGAGCCTGATATGGAATCACCATTGAATGTATAGCTGAAATGATCTACCCAGGGATTCAGGCCCGCCCTCAGCCAGTCCAGGCCTGTTTGCAGGTGCCAATACCCGTCGAATGAAAAGACATTTCTCCTCGCCGTCAGAAACAGTATTGCTACACAAAGGATTGTTACCCCTGTAATAATAAATTTCTTTCGTTGTTCAGTGTATGCAAACCAGCTCATATAATCCCTATTATGACAAAGCCCTAGCGGTTTTTGCCGCAGCGAGTTTTAGATATTTATTATGTAGTTTTTTAACTTCGGTGACTAAACTAACTCTGCTGTTTTCGTTACTGATAATATCGTCGGCGAGTGAATTCCGTTGCTGACGACCAACCTGACTTGCAAGAATAGCCTTTGCCTGTTTTATGTTTATGTGGTCTCTGGTAGTTAATCGTTGAACTTGCGTTGTCGGTCCTACATCAACCACTAGTATTCTGTCTACCCACTGATAACTGTTATTTTGTCGACTCACTTCTGCAAGCAGTGGTACAACGAGTAAGGCCAGTTTCGAAGTTACGGCTTGTAACTGAACGATTGCGGCTACCCTGATTAACGGGTGCAGAATGGATTCGAGGCGTTTTCGTTTGTCAGCGTCAGAAAATATAATTTCTCGTAAATATTTACGATTGAGCAGTCCCTTTCCGTCGACGACTTGTTCACCAAACTGTACAATAATTTCAGCAAGCCCGACAGTTTGGGGTAAAACGACTTCACGAGCTATCAAGTCGGTGTCAACAACGGTAACTCCCAGTTCAGCGAAAGCATCTGACACTGCGGTTTTTCCGGAAGCTATACCGCCAGTAAGAGCGATCACAAAGGCTGAAGTTTTCGGGTGTTCAGAACGCATTACGCGAGCTATAAACCCATTGTTCTGAGGTAATAATCACTAAGTTGCTTACCCCAAAGTAGTGCAATCCAGCCCGCTATTGCTAGGTATGGTCCAAAGGGGATAGCCTGGCTGCCTTTACGCCGTACCGCGAGCATAATCCCGCCGATTACCGCCCCAAGCAGTGAAGAAAGTAACACCACCAGTGGCAGCATCTGCCAGCCTAACCAGGCGCCCAGTGCGGCGAGTAGTTTGAAATCACCATAGCCCATACCCTCTTTGCCCGTCAGCAACTTGAACAGCTGGAATATAGACCAGAGGATTAAATAGCCAGCCACCGCACCTAATATGGCATCAGCCGGGCTTACTCCTCCCACAGTTAGACTATGCAATAGGCCAATCCACAGCAATGGCAGGACGATTTCATCCGGCAACAGTTGGTGATCAATATCTATGCCAGCAAGTACTATCAGGGTGTAACTGAACACCAGCACGAATACTGACTCAATTGAATAACCAAAATGCCAGACAACTGCAACTGAAATCAATGCGGATAACAATTCAACTAGGGGATAACGATCGGATATTTTTTTCTTGCAGTAGCGGCACTTGCCGCGCAGTATCAGGTAACTCAAAAGCGGGATATTATCTAGGGCAGATAACGAATGTTTACACTGTGGGCAAAATGACCGCTGTTTTACGATACCCGGTGGTGCGTTATCATCTGATGGTGATGTCAGGTTATCTTGGTTGTCTGTGAGTAGCTGTTGGCATTGTTGGCGCCATTGGTAAAACATGCGCTTGGGCTGGCGTAGGATAACTACATTGAGAAAGCTGCCAACCAACAGACCGAATACCGTAGCCAAGCTGAGTAAAAGTGTAAGGTTCTGGGACAAAATTTGCCCCAGATCGGTCATTATTTGCATTCAGTGATTGCCTACATTACCGCAGCGAGCTTGAAAATTGGCAGGTACATGGCCACAACCATGCCACCAACCATTGTGCCAATAATAACAATCACAAAAGGTTCGATCAGGCTCGACATGGCATCGACTGAATCATTAACTTCTTCTTCATAAAAATCGGCGACTTTATTCAGCATATCATCTAGAGAACCTGCCTCTTCACCAATCGCGGTCATTTGGATGACCATGTGCGGGAAAACACCGGTTTGTTCCATCGCGAGCTTCAGGCTATGACCTACTGCAACATCATCACGAACTTCTTTTGTAGCAGAATTATAAACCTGATTACCGGTAGAGCCGGAAACAATTTTTAGCGCATCAACTAACGGTACGCCTGCGGCAAATGTTGTGGCCAGTGTGCGTGCGAATCGCGCCAGTGCTGCTTTTTCTAGTATCGGGCCAATTACTGGTATTTTGAGGGATGCCCGGTCTATCCAGTGCTGAAAGCCAACAGAGCGTTTTTTCGCGAAAATCAAGCCAAATACTATGGCTGCGAATATCATCAGATACAGCAGACCGTGATCACGGACATTTCGGGAAATACTCACTACCATTGCAGTAAAAGCTGGTAGGTCGGCACCAAAGCTTGCAAAGGTTTCTTCAAACTGTGGAATTACAAATACCAATAAAATGCCCGCTACAACAAAAGCGATCGCAATTACCGCTATAGGATAAAACAATGCCTTTTTAATCTTGCCTTTTATGCTTTCTACCCGCTCTTTATAGGTTGCAATGGACTCAAGCAGGCCGTCAAGCACACCGGCTTGTTCGCCGGCATTTACTAGGTTTTGGTAAAGTTCATCGAATTGAACCGGGTGTTTGGCCAGTGATTCAGCCAGGGTCGAGCCGCTTTCGATATCCTGCCGAATATCGCTTATCATTTTACCCATGCGTGGGTTGCTGCTGCCATGCTGAATAATTTCAAGCGAACCCACAAGCGGTACTCCTGACTTGAGCATAGTCGCCAGTTGTCGGGAAAAAACCGCAATTTCTTTGGGGGTGATGGGTCTTCCGGCGCCACCAAAGAGCGGTTTGGGTTTGCGTCTGACCCGGGTCGGGGTGATGCCCTGACGGCGTAGTTCCGCCCGAATCAGGTTCTGGTTGCGACCGGATTGCTGACCCTTGAGTTTTTTGCCGCGTTTATCTCGTCCTTCCCAGAGATACAATTCCAGTTCTGTTATTTTTGCCGCCATGATTTCAGTCCTTGGTTACACGGTTGATTTCAGCCAGCCCGGTAATGCCAAGGCTAACTTTATTAAGAGCCGCCCTGCGCAGGTCGATAATCCCTTCGCTGCGCGCCTGGGTGGCAATTTCCAGGGCGTTACCGCCCTTTAAAATAATGTCTTTCAGCTCTGTAGTGATGGGCATGACTTCAAAAATACCACTACGACCTTTATAACCATCAGTACATGCACTACATCCTGTAGGTGCAAAGAGGGTGAATTTATTGTTTATTTCTTCTTCACTATAGCCTAATTCCAGCATTGCGGTAGCGGGAATGTCTTCGGCATGTTTGCATTTGTGTAACACCCGTACCAGCCGTTGTGCTAAAACGATGTTAACCGCAGAAATAATATTGAAGGCTGCGACCCCCATTTGTGAGAGCCGGGTGATGGATTCCGAGGCATCGTTAGTATGCAAAGTGGAAAGCACCAGGTGGCCTGTTTGTGCGGCTTTAATGGCGATATCTGCAGTTTCCAAGTCTCGAATCTCACCTACCATAATTACATCGGGGTCTTGGCGTAAAAACGATCGCAGGGCTTTGGCAAAGGTTAGACCTGCTTTAATGTTTTGTTGTACTTGGTTAATCCCTTCAACCCGGATTTCCACCGGATCTTCAACCGTAGAGATATTGCGGCCATCGTCATTCAAAATATTAAGCGCTGTATACAGGGTTACGGTTTTACCACTACCGGTTGGCCCAGTAACCAGCACCATGCCATAAGGTTTGTTCACTGCGCTAAGAAAGTCCTCTTGTTGTTTTTCCTCAAAGCCCAATACCTCGATGCCTAGTCGGGTGACCGATGAGTCTAAAATACGCAATACAATTTTTTCACCAAACAGCGTAGGCAGCGTGCTGACCCGGAAATCAACGGATTTTTTCTTTGACAAGGTCAGTTTTAAGCGCCCATCCTGGGGTACCCGGCGCTCGGCAATGTCGAGTTCGGCCATAACTTTAAGCCGCGATGCAATGCGGCGCGCCATCAGGTTGGGTGGTGATGCGACCTGTTTTAACACCCCATCGAGCCGATAGCGAACTCGGTAGCGATCTTCGTAGGGTTCAAAATGGATGTCGGATGCCGCCTTGCGGATGGCATCCAGTAATATTTTACTGACAAAGCGCACCACTGGGGCTTCATCGGCGGCGTTATCTTCCGTTGATTCTTGTTCTAGTGCACTAGAATCGGCTTCCAAATTGCTGAGGATATCATCATCATCGTCACCAAAATCATCAAAACTGGTATCCTGGGCATTGTCAGCACTTTCGATGGCTGCATTCAATCTATCCGCGGCTACAATCAAGGGTTCTACGATTAATCCGGAGTTAAAAGATACTTCATCCAGTGCCAGCTGATTGGTTGGGTCAGCGGTAGCCACAAACAGGGTTTTTCCGCGTACAAAAACAGGTAATAATTTATGCCGGTTTAACAATGTATCACTGATAAGGCTAATCGGTGCATCTTTAAGATCGAGGGCATTGATATCCACTAGGGGAATACCAAATTCAGCGGCGGCTGCGGTGGCAAGCTGGTCTAGTGGTACCAGATTGTTGGCAATTAAGTAACCCAGCAGAGTAGAGCCGCTGTGACTGGCGCTATGGATGGCATCACGGGCAGTATCGGCATCAAGTGCGCCGGCATTAAGCAGCCGTCGGGCAAGCCCGTTTAAGCGTACGGTGGTTTTTACATCCGTGTTCATAGATTTATCCCCGCTCCCCGTGTGATTATTCTTGGCCTATAGATATTCCCCTAGGAAATCCTACTAGCTTGTAATGTATTAACTTATATGGTTTCTGCTATCCTTGCATCCGCCAGTAGCCCTTAGGCTAATTACCATTAATTATTATTATAGCTTGAATTATAATTTAATGTGTTATCTAGCAATGTAGGGGTAAACTCAGGATTTGCCAATATATATTGATTAAGGCGTTTGCCATTAAAAAAAACCCCCACCGTAGTGAGGGTTTAAATACTCATGAAAAAATCTAATCAATAGATATTATCATTCATTATCTGCAATCTGCAGGTACCTGTGCAGGTGTTGCACCGGATGATGTGCAGACCCAGTCAATTCTGCCAGTGTTTACAGCGTAATTTCCAGTGAAGAGGAAAGTTGCAGTTGGCCCGCCGGTATTTGTTGAGCTTACGGCGGTGACGGTTGGTTCTGCACAGCTACCACCTGGGGTTACCGAGGTAACATACTTGGAGGCTGTAAATACATAACCGTTGTTGTTAACACTGTTGGTAGTCTGACAGGTTTCTGCAATAGCGAGTTTTGCTGACCCAGACACTGAGATGGCTTCTGAGTTTTTCGTGCGTATGGAGTAATCTTGATACGCTGGTATAGCCAGTGCTACCAAGATAGCGATAATCGCAATAACAATCATCAACTCAATCAAAGTAAAACCAGATTGGATTCGTTTAATAGTTTTAAAGTTTTTCATATTCATTTCCTTGTCCCTCCCGGGATATAATTGGTTCAAAATTATATGCTGCACATCCGTGACAACACGCTAACGATACTTCATTTTTACAAAAACCGAAAGTGCGGCGTGAAATTCTACCCCCACGCCGCTCGGCTTACTGATGCGAATCCCCATTTGCCCCAGCTCCCTTCCTTCGTACTCTAGCACCTGTCGCCAGGTGTTTCAGCTCCCTTAAAACTGCCAACTCCCTATAGCAAATTGCTTAGCATTCCTTATGCTAACTCCGTTTAGCAAACTACTAATAATTCCATTAGCAAGTTACTTAATGCAATTAGCGTGCCTAAAATTACAAAGCAGATGAATGGGTTGGTATTGTTGGTTGTCTTGGGAAGAGCAACTATTTTACAACGGCAAAATAATGACGGTAGCTGTCGTTAAGTGACAATGTTTGTCAGTTGGCGCAAGGAATTTAAAATGCCAGACGGTAACGCGTGAGCATAAATGCCTACCCTACCTAGGCTATTGAAGTGTGAGTAATTCTAACTTGTCTTCAATGTCTCTCTGAGAATCTCAAGGTTTTTTGGAATGACTGTCACCACTAGCCCCAAGGGTGCGAACACTTTTTGTAAAAAGGCCTCGGTGTAGTTGCCTTTATCATTCTCGATTTCTGAAAGTGCCTTGCGGCCTATACCTACCATTGAGGCATAATCCGCCTGACTTGCGGAAAATAGTTGTAACCTGAGTTTTTTTAGTGCGGCACCTTTGCTCAGCTTTGCATGTAATATTTCAGTACTGATTTCCAGCAATAACTGCTCGCGCGCTTGCTTGGATAAATTTATTCGTTTATTTGCCAGTGGTTGCCTACCCGTCAATTTTCCAGATTTTGTATCTTTCATAATAGTCCCCACTGACTTAGTTTTTCCTCAAGATGAGATAATCCTATAGTAGGAAAAGCGGTGATTGAATTGGGTACGCCCCGATTTTCCAACCTTTTGTGTAGACCACAAAGCTGAGAAGCAGTTTGTTGAAGTGCTGAAAGTAGTTTATCCGGTTCTATCCACTGCTGAAGGTGGAGACTGATTTTCTGGAAATCATAATGGCCACCAAGCTCCATACCATGACCCCAGGTAAAACTGCGTGTGACTATTTCCGGATCGGCCTTCATTGGGGCAAAATCAAAAATCTGCGCAAGTGAAATATAATTGTTTGTTTTTAAAAAGGCGGTATTTCTGCCATGGTTATTAGAATTCCCAAAAGCGATATTCAATAGGTCTCTGCGTACCCATTCGATGATAAACTGGGCGACACCATCAGCTTGATCCAGCAAGGTTTGTGTATCCCCTGAATATTCTTTAGCCTGCATTATTTTAATCAGGCGTGCAAGCACATCTGTATGCAGTAACGGCTTTGCGGGCGGCTCTTCCAGAATTGAATAAATAGACTCCATCCTGCCAAAGTGTATTTGTGAAAATCTGGATTGTTAAAGCTTCAGTCATACAATAATGTGATTCATCCGACTCATTAAAAGAAAGGGGTCTTCATCAGATCGAGTGGGTAATATTTACCTATCGAGGCCTTCAGGGTAAAGGTTTAGTCCGCCAAGATGGAAGTAAATGGCATTCCGGTAGCGCGCCTTATTGCGAAACCCTCGAGCCCGTA
>JAKITK010000032.1 GCA_021648125.1 Lysobacterales bacterium | reverse complement strand
CAATAACGCTGGCGCTGGGTCAGCGTGGGTATCATTTTTTGCATTGCTTATTGCTCCTGGTTCATCAAAAGCATAGCGTGACGGGAAATCGTTCAGGAAAACAGGGTGGGGTTTACTTTGCGCTTACCTTTTAATTACCAATATTCAGGACAGGTATCAAATAAAAACTGCTGTTTTTTTTGGTGAGTAGGTGATTTGAAAGCTTTTCCTTCGAGTTTGTATTTGCGAAGTGCACAGAAAGCTCTGAGTTACTCAGAAATGCCTAGGATAGTAATTTTCTCTATAATTTAGCCACATAAATGCCTCAACAGTAAGCCTGCCGAGGTATTTTCTAGAGTGGCTGTCTTTATTCAAGAGCTGGAATAAGCTTTAATCCATGATTCCACTGCTTACCAACTGCTGCACAAAACTGGTGTGATTGCTCGACCGTACCAACAGCCGTAAAACCTCTAGATGAAAAGTTGTTGATCTCCTTCAATCAACTATCCGGGTTTAACCCCAATCGTTCTGTGATTTCGGGTAACTCCGGCGGTATAGAGTCTTGTTTGTGATGGATATGGGAAAGTGTTCAGATAAAACCAGAATCAGTGTTCACATAAAACCGGAATGGGTGCCCAGATTGGGCCGGAATATGCACTTTTATACATTGTAATATTGGTTATGTAAATATAGAGATGAACTCTATTACTGCACGAATGAGTCATAAGGAACAAGACTATCTGCAGTGCTTTTCGGCTTAGAATAACAACCGGAGAATACAAGTTAGCAGGCTTTATACTCTAAATAAGTAAGTTTACGGTCATTCATTAGAATAAGTGGTTAAATTTCTCAGTTGAAGATCGATTTTCTTTCAAAACTCACCAACTTATTTCCCCTGGAATTTTGGCCGCCGCTTCGCTTTAAGGGCTGATATTCCTTCTCTAAAATCGGCTGAACCGAGCAGATGAGCAGCTCTTTTTTCGCTTTGTATTATGGTTTTTGGGGGAAGATAATGTGCCCTGGTGATATCCGATATCTGTTGCTTGAGCGCCGCGATACTGAGCGGGGCCAAACAAGAAATTTTGTGCGCCATGTCTTGCACAAATTTTTCAATTTCATCAGGGTTGACAACATGATTGATAATCCCGTGCCCGTAGAGCCGCTGCGCATCAAAACCGGTTGCGCAAAACAACATTTCTTTGGCCAAGTTAGGCCCAAGGCGCTCAATAACTGTGCGCAGACCACTGAGTGCATAGGGTACACCAAGTTTCGCAGGTGTGATAGCAAAGCTTGTTTCGGGTACGGCCACAATCAAATCACAGGAAAAAGCAATTTCGCAAGCGAAGCCCCAAACATTACCCTCAATCAGTGCAATAACGGGAACCGGACAGTTAAGGACAGTCTCTCCCAAAGCCTCCAACTGTGTATCCCATCCTTCTATATCATGCTTTCCGTTTGGTAGGCTTTCAAGGTCTCTGCCCGCCGACCAGACCTTGGCATTGTTTTGTGCCCGCAGGATAACGGCGCGGACATTATCATTTTGCAGTATCTCAAAAGCCGCAATCATCTCACCAATGAACGGGTCATTAAACGCGTTCATTTTTTCGCTCCGGCACATGGTTATTGTGCCAACTTTGTCTATTATTTTTGTGCGTACATAATTCATGAGTTTTTTGGTGTTATTGATAGAGAGTCTTATAGTCTTGCCGCAGCAGGTTTTTTTGCACTTTACCCATGGCATTGCGCGGCAGGCTTCCCACAAAGATTATTTTTTTTGGGCACTTGTATTTGGTAAATCCGCCTTTCAAAGCGGCGATCATATCCGCCTCGCCCGGATGACTCGCTGTATTTGTCACTACCACTGCGGTCACAGCCTCGCCAAAGTCCGGATGCGGCAGGCCAATAACGGCACTTTCTTTCACATAACCCAGACCGTCGATTTTAATTTCCACTTCCTTAGGGTAGACATTATAACCACCGGTGATGATCATGTCTTTACTACGGCCAACAATATAGAGATAACCATTTTCGTCGAACCGCCCCAAATCTCCGGTCTTGAAATAGCCGTCCGTGCACATTTCTTCTGCGGTTTTTTCAGGGTTGCGCCAATAGCCTTTAAACAGGCCGGGACTGCGCACTTTAATTGTCCCAACCTGACCAGGGCCGCTTAGTACATCACCCGTTTCTATATCCGCAAGACTCACTTCCACATCGCGTACTGGCAGGCCGACAGAGCCTTGTACAGCGGTGCCTTCATAAGGGTTGGCGGTGACGATCAGGGTTTCCGTCAAGCCGTATCGCTCCAATATAGTGCATCCAGATTTCTCTCTAAAGGCATCCAGGGTTTCGAGCATAATCGGTGCAGAACCAGAAATGGCTAAGCGAAGTTTGTTGCAAACCTCTGGTGAAAACCCCGGATGCTTTATTAGACGCATGTACATGGTCGGCACGCCCATAAATACGGTAGCGTCAGGCAGGTTGGCAATAACCTCATCTATATCAAAGCGTTTGGTGAAAATCATCTGCGCACCAGCATATAAAACCGTATTTGCGGCGATGAAGAGGCCGTGACCGTGGAATATGGGTAGGGCGTGTAGTAAAACATCGTCCGCCGTAAAATGCCAGGTATCTGAAAGGGTTTTTGCACAATGGGCCAGTGCCTGACGGGTAATCATCGCGCCTTTTGAACGGCCCGTGGTGCCGGAGGTATAGAGCAGGGCTGCGATTTCGGAGGGATCTCCGCTAAAGGGTAGGAAATCACCGGGCGGACAATTTAAGGCACCCTCTACAAATGTTCCCTCCCCGTCGACGCCAAGAGAATGCAAAGCCGGCACATTAAATTTGTCTGTAACCGATTTTATTTCATCAAGCCTCTCTGGTTGGCAAACCAGCAGGTCAGGCTCCGCATCACCAATGAAATATTCAAGCTCCATTTTTGAATAGGCCGTATTTAGCGGCACATATATGGCTCCCATGCGAATACAGGCCAAACACAGCATAAGGTTCTGCGGCGACTTATCCACTTGCGCAGCTACACGGTCACCCGCCCTGATACCGCACCGGGCCAGATAAGTCGCAAAGCGTCCGGAAATATCAGTAACATCAGCATAGCTATAAACTTCCTCGCCGGGCACACGCATCAATGGGCGCCCGGGATCAGACTGCGCGACAGACTCCAGCCAATGGGCCGGATTTTCTAGCGCTGCCGAAACATCAATGTTCAAAGTCTAGGCCCATCATGCCCACACCCATGGCCTTGATTTGGTCACGTACTTTTTCGTGTAACGGGTGCTTGATATAAAGCTGTTGCGCTACCTTATCGGCGTAAGTCATCAAGACGCCGTATTCATATCCGTGGTCGGTATTTTTTAAGTTCTTACCAGCCACAATATTAATCACGGACGGAATGCTTTTCATACACCGGATATCCTCCAGCAAATCTTCCATATTAGCATCCGATACACCCTTGGGCGCTTTAAGCCATACCATATGCAGTATTGTCATAACCTAGGAACAACCTTTAGTATCTATAGCTTACACGCACGCCGTAAGTCGCCGGCATACCAACCGTGCGGGTTAGCGCATCAATTTCGCGGGTGATTTGTGTCCAGTAAAATTGGTCCGTGACATTTCTAGCGAAAACTTCCGCCCGCCAGTCTCCTACCTCCGATTCGATACCGGCTCTCAGGTCAAGCAATGTATAGCTATCCACCGCCAGAAGGGGGTTGGTTCCGAAAGCAGCTTTTGTTGCCGAGCGGTAGCTCGGGCTAATCCCGAAGAAAGCCACCAGGGCTTCGCCAATGGGAAAGCTATATTCAATATCCATACTCAATTGCCATTTGGGTGCCATGGGGAAAGCTTCGCCGTTGATATTGAAAATATCACCGAGCGGGTCAGGTGTATAAAAGTCCTCGGTGACTTTCGTATCTATATAATTTACGGCCCCACTAACCTGTAACCCATCCATCAAGATAGCGGTGATCTCGGTTTCAAAACCCCAGGCCCTTGATTTGGGCACATTGACAAGTGCGGGCACATTGCCAAAGGGAAAGCCAACATCCAGGAACCCACGCACTTGCTTGTCATCATAGTTATAGTAATACAAAGCGCTGTTGAGCTGCACGCGCTGATTCGCCAGTGTTTTCTTCAAGCCAAGCTCGTAAGCTAAAACCGATTCTTGGGTGGCCGGAATAAACTGATCATCAAAAACCCCGGGTACCAGCGGGTATGAGCCGGATTTATAGCCTTTACTGCCGGTTAAATACAAAAGCGTGTCCGCGTTCGGTTTGTAATCCAAACTGGCGCGCCAGGAAATATTATCCTCAGACAGGCTTTGGGTAACCAGACCGCCTATGGGTAAGCTGGTATCAGAATTGAGCGTTACACATCCACCCGCCGCGATAAAGCGTGGCGGTATGGGCGGCAATCCAGTCCTTAGATTTGAAATTATCCCTAACAGGGCAGCAAGCCCGCCATTGCCATCATCTTGCGCGCAGCCACTAAAGTCGCGGTCTTCTGATGTATAACGGGCGGATGTTGAGATTTTAAATTTATCCCCCAAGGGCACCTCGACACTGGCAAACATCGCTTTGGAGCTTACATCTTGGGCATTGCGTGAAATCAAACCGTCAAAGCCAGCACTATTGGTCGATCCCAAAATACTTAACTGAACTTCACTGGAATCGGATTTTTGGTAATTACCGCCGAGCATCCAGATTACACCATTCTCAAGTTCACCATTTACACGCAGTTCCTGATTAAAACTTTCGATATCAATATCACCCTCGACAGTCAAATTCGTATAGGCCATGCCGTCGGTATCAAAGGGTGCGAGGGAGTCATATTTTGAATAGGAGGTTTGGGAGGTCAGCGCAAAATTATCACTTGCCTGCCAATTGGATTGCAGGGAAACCTGGTAAAAATCATCATCAACGGCAAAACTGCGACCCGGATCCCAGTCAGCGGCTCTGGCGGTTGCGGGGGATATGGGCTGGGCCTCCAAAGCATCACAGGCAGCTTGACGGCCTGGCCCCGGACAAGGCACCAAAAACCTGAAGCCGATAAACTGATTGGCTTGTGAATCCGATTTATCCTGCCAGCCATTTACATTGAACAAAAAATCCACATTGTCAGACGGAGCCCAATCGAGCAATACCCGCCACGTATTAAAATCCCGCTCGCCAAGCTCGTCGTTTCGGCTGGAACTCTGCTGCCAATTTCCTCGGCTTTCACTGCGAACGGAGGCTCTGGCTTTCAGTGTATCGCCTAAAGCGCCACTGACAAACCCGCCTATCTCTATATCATTAAAACGCCCATAACTTAAATCAAATCCGCCCGTAAATTCTTCGGTTGGCTTCGCAGCGATATAGTTGATGGCACCGCCGGTGGAGTTTTGGCCAAACAAAGTCCCCTGCGGCCCCTTAAGCGCCTCGACTGATTGCAAATCCAGAATCGCGCCACGCGCCATCACCGAAAAAGGTAGCGGTATCTGATCAACATAAATGCTGACGGCCGGGCTTACAGCCTGGGTGATTTCGGCAAAGCCAATACCACGAATATAATAGATCGGTGAGCCAAATGTTGAAGACTGATAGACAAAGCCCGGCACAACTTTCGCCAATTCAGAAGTGTCTGTAATGCCACGCTTGTCGAGAGTTTCTGCCGAAACCACCGTTATGGAAATCGGAACATCGGTGATGTTCTCTTCCCGTTTTTGCGCCGTGACCAGGACCTCTTCTAGGATTAAATCGGATTCCTCCGCCCACACTATAGCTGGCGATAGTAGTACCGAGGCAATTGCTGATGTTAGCAATGTTTTGGTTAACGAAGTCTTTGTTTGCATAGTCTTATCACTCATATCAATTCCCCTCATGTATTAATGATTTTTGTTTGGTTTTTGGCGAATAAAATTACACGCCAATTCGTTTTTTGTCGTCTTCGTTTTCAATCTCATCGATGATGAAATCATAATTTTTCAGCCCGGCTATGGCTTCTTCTATGGGATGGCCGTTTTTCACCATACCCGTGATATATTCGAAACCTCTCTCATGCCCACCGGGGCTGTTTATGGAAAACATAACCGCTGGCTTGCCGCCCGCCGCCCGAAAGGCATGGGTTGTGTTGCGCGGTGCATAGGCGAAATCGCCCGACCCCACGGTTTGGGTTTCATGCCCAATTGTGATGGTAACCTGACCGGAAACTACAAGAAAAATTTCGTCTTCATTGGGTTGGTGGTGGGGTGGGGCGCCCGTATCCGGTTCCAGAGTGATTAGGCTCACCATGAAACGCCCCCCGCTCTCTTCACCGCTTAACAACAATTTTATATTTTGCTCACCGTCCATAACCGAGGGCGCGTCGGCACTGCGCATCAATTTCGGTGTCGCGAGCTGCTTGGTCCATTTCTCTCGCAAGGCGTAATAATCAGCTGTCGAAGTAATAATTTCTTCCGGTCGCTCAACCACGGCATTTACACGCGAATTGCTGGCTTTCACTTTTTCATCAGTCATAATATTTCCTTCCTATTTTGCCCGCCGCACGGCATGGCGTTGCACCCCAAGCCCGGATATACCAAAATCCAGCCTGTCTCCATCTTGCATGAACACGGGTGGTTTGCAGGCCGCGCCGACACCTGCGCATGTACCCGACACGATCAGATCACCAATCTCCAATGTCATAAACTGGCTGATATAGCTGACGATTTCCGCGACCCCATATACCATTTCCTCTGTCGAGCCCTGCTGTCGCCGCTTGCCATTAAGCTCCAACCACATGTCAAGCGTCTGGGGGTCTCCAAGCTCCTCAGGGGTGACCAACCAGGGGCCAATCGGCGTGAAACTATCAAAGCTTTTGCCTTTGCCAAACTGGCCAATGCGTTTGTGTTGCCAGTGCCGCTCTGTAATATCGTTCACAAGACAATAGCCGCCCACATGGGACAGCGCCTCATTTTCTGAAACCCGTTGTGCCGTTTTGCCAATGAGGATGCCAAGCTCCACTTCCCAGTCATTTTCATTGGTACCGGGAGGCAAAATAATATCATCGGTAGGGCCAGATAAAGAGCCGACTGACTTATGAAATATCATGGGTTCTGTTGGTTGAATATGCCCTCTTTCTTCAACATGAGCCCGATAATTTCCCGCTACCGCAATAATTTGTCGTATGCCAATAAGCGGCATTCCCAATCGGCAATCGGCCTGAATCAGTGGTAATTTTTCCGGATCAATAGCTCTAAGAACCTCTTGTGCGGCCGGGGCGAGCATTGCGGTATCAATATTAGGAACAAGCCCGGCAAGTGATCTGACCCGGTTCTTGCTATCAAGCAAGCCTGGTTTTTCCATACCTTTATCACCATACCGTACTAACCGCATTCCCCACTCCATATTTGTCTTTAATGTCTTTAATGGAATTAAAATACACCATTTAATAATTATATGCAATATATAGCATAATATATTATTGCAATTTAAATATATAGAATGGTATATACTAGCTATAATAATCATTTTTTCTATATATACTATCTTGTGGAGGTATTGTCACTATGCCAATCTACGGAGCTAGGAAAACATGGAGGTTTGAAAATGGTCACTGAACAAACACAAAAACGAACAATGGCATCCAAGCTTGCGGATTCTGTTCGTGATGACATCGTAAACGGCACGCATGCACCGGGCGCCCGTCTTAATTTGAGCAGTTTGAGTAAACAGTATCAAGCCGGGATAAACCCGCTTCGAGAGGCCTTGTCGCGCCTATCCACTACTGGCTTTATCACGGCTGAAGATCAACGCGGGTTTAGAGTTTCGGAAATCTCCAGAAAAGAATTAATCGATACCCAGCGCATACGCATTGAGCTGGAGTGTCTTGCCTTACGCGAAGCGATCACAAATGGCGGTGTGGTCTGGGAGGGCGAAATCATTGCGGCTCACCACCGGATGTCACGCATTCAAAATACGCCCGAGGGCAGTCGCCTTGCGCTGGACCCAGATTGGGAAACCGCCCATTCTGACTTCCACTTTACCTTGTTGTCAGGGTGTAAATCCGAATGGTTAATGCTGTTCATTTCAACTCTTTTCGAATGCAGTACCCGCTACCGCAAGGCGGTTGTTCTGTCGGAAGGCAAAAGTATTCATCGAAATGTAACAAAGGAACATCAAGACCTTATGGATTCTGTATTAGACAAGGACGCCGACAAGGCCTGTGAATTATTGAGCCAACACTTTAACGAAACTACGCAGTTCATTCTCGCCTCAATGGATAAACTTGAAAACCAAGCCGTTAAACACCCCTAAGCCAAAGGAAAACCATTATGACAACTGACACCACATCTACTAGCAAAGATATTGTTCTCATTGTAGGCGGTGGCCCATCAGGATGTACCCAGGCGCTTTTGCTGGCAAAACTTGGTATCCAAACTGTTATTGTTGAGCACCTAACGGAACGCTCACTCGCCCCCAAAGCCCACGCCATGAACCCCCGCAGCCTTGAAATTTGCCGCAGCCTAGGTCTTGATTTTGATAAAATCAAAGCAGCTGCTTTGCCGCCCGAAGATGGGGGTAGCGTCTATTTTCTACCGCGTCTGGACGCACCGGTTTTGGGAAAAGTTCCCTATGAAAGACAAGACGACGGCGCTTTTGACATTACTCCAACCCCCCTCGTCAATATTCCACAGCCAGATTTTGAGAGCATATTGCTTGAGGAAGTGGAAAACTGTCCGTTGACCGAGCTTAGGCGCGGCCACACTTGGGAGAGCGCAGAAGAACACTTGGAGGGCGGTATTACATCAACAATTAAAACCGCAGACGGCTCATACGCGCTCGAAAGCACATATGTAATTGCCGCCGATGGTGCTGGAAGTCCGGTGCGCGATAGTCTTGGCATTGGCATGAACGGCGAGGCCAATGTTATGGCTTGTATGAGCATCACATTTGCTGCGAATCTCCGCGAGGTCCTGAAAGACCGGCTCGGTGTTATTTACTGGCTCACAGACCCTGCGTGTAATTGCACACTACTTTGTTACCGCACAGAAGAATTGTGGAGCCTTATATTTTTGATGCCCTATAGCGAGCTTGATGTGTCTGTGTACACCGAGGCCCATTGTCTCGAGCTCGTCAGAAATGCCATTGGGTATGAGGTAGATGACATAGTGTTTAAATTCGCGGTGCCGTGGACGATGAATTCAGAGATTGCTAAATCTTACCGCAAAAGTCGTTTCTTTCTAATCGGCGATGCGGCCCACCGTTTCCCTCCCTCGGGAGGTCTGGGGTTAAATACGGGTATTCTGGAGGCAAATAATTTGGCCTGGAAGATCGCTGGCGTTATGAAAGGCTGGGCTAGTGACAAATTATTGTCTAGCTACGAATCTGAATGCAAACCAATTGCCACACAAAACGCCAAGCAAAGCCTTGAAAATGCCAAGCGGCTTGGCGCGCTGTCTGAGATGTCCTGCCCGGCAGACATCTGGCAATCCGAATCGGCTTTCAAGCAATGGCTAGCCAAGGATGGCCGCCAGAAGCGCATCGACAACGCCGTTAAAATTCAGGTGCAGCATTTCAACTCTATCGGCTTGCAGCTTGGCTTCAGCTATGACCAGGGATATACGGGCAGCGTCGAGACCTTTGTCCCGCGCGCTGAACCTGGCTTTCGTATGCCCCATGCCTGGTTGATCAAGGACGGTAAAAAAATATCAACCCTGGATTTGCTTGATCCGACAGCTTTCACGATTGTTTCGGGCACAAAAGTTGAGGGCCTGGAAGCGCTGTGCGCTGCGCTTAATGTCCCGTATAGTGCCGTAGTTTTGAACGATACTTATGAAGGTGGGCAGGCATGGCTAAAATCCCTCGAACTCACAGATACTAGTGTGCTTGTTGTCAGACCTGATGGCCATATCATGGCCAGAGTACCCGATAGCTCGGAGCAAAGCCAAAGCCTAGCAAACCTCAACGCCGCTTTTGTGGCACTGCTTGGATAGCTTTGTTCCGAGATTAACTTAGAGGAAGATAAAATGTTTAACCAACCAGTGGCGGGCATTGTGGCAACGGTGCTGATTATGGCCCTTTCTTTGGGTTTTATCTCACTTTTTAGCTTTGAGCTATTTACCGGATGGGTATCCTACAGCCTCATGTGTATCATCCCCACATCAATTATGGTTGGCGTGGTTTGGGGTCGCAACCCCCCTGAATTTATTGCAAAACTGGAGCCGCCCACAAAGGGGTTGTGCCTTTTGGCCGTGACTTTCTTGAGCGGCCTGATAGCAGGCAGCATAATGTTCTATGTGGTCGGTGGCGGCCTAACACCGTTGGCGCCAATGCTTATACATTTCACGATTGTCACAATCGGCACGATGTTTTGGCTCACAATCATCATGGGAGCTTGGCCGATTTTGCCGAACATAAAAAGTCCCGTTCTCGCTGGGCTGGTAATCCTTGTTGTGGCCCATGTGATTAGCTTCGCGTTATTTCAACTCTTTTATAGCTATGAATTTTTGGCCGAGACACCCATCTATGTAGCCAGACTGGATCCGCGGGGCCTGTTTAACGCTTGGGAGGCAACGGTTTTCTATGTGTCCTTCATTACCATGATGTTCGTCATTTTGCACCTAGATTTATGGCCGCTTACCAAAGCGCCCGCATTAATGAAACAGCCCATGCTCGGTTTAGTGTTTACAATTGTTACATTATGCTTAAGTGTCATAATTTATTATCTGGCCCTGTCTGTATTTAAGCTCAATGTCGTGACCTTCATGGCGACAGTACTGATACCATTTGTGTTTGGCTCCGTCATTATCCTCAACATGTTACAAGATTCGTTATTTTCCAAGTTCACGCAACCTTTGAAAGGCATACTGAAAATCAGCTTGGCGCTGATAGTTGGCCTTGGTTTGGCGAAAATATTCTTTGCGCTCTCTGCACTGGTCACAAGAGAATTAGGCATGGGGCCACCGTCCTTTGAGCGTGAAATTTGGTTGGCGTCCGCATTGCTGTCGGTGACATTTCCTTTCTTGTTGGTTTTTGCAGATTATTTCCAGTTTGGTGGATTGTTAAAAAAGAATTCGCCCGCCAAACCTGAATAGTGAAAACGTTAAGACAAAACATTTGTCTCGATGTGTCTACGCGCCCATTTCTGCTCTCACTTTTTCATCTGCCGGTCGCGTATAAAAGCCGGTTTCCGCCGGCGAGGGAATGAGAGGGTAGAGCGGGGGGTATGGTGATGCAAATCAAATAAGCGCTGCTACACGGCTAGCCTGGTCTATGGCCCGCTTTGCGTCCAGTTCTCCGGCCTCATAGGCTCCGCCCACCAAGCTGGCATTAAGGCCCAGGCCGCGTAGCTCATCATAAAGCGTGCGCAGAGATTTTTGGCCTGCGCAAATGATAACTGTGTCCACATTTAATGTCTGGGGTTGGCCATGAACAAGAACATGCAAGCCATCATCATCTATTTTCAAATATTCCACCCCATTGACCATTTTCACACCCCGGCGGTTTAGAGTAATGCGGTGTGTCCAGCCGGTTGTCTTGCCCAGGCCTAGGCCCACGGGCGTGGTTTTGCGTTGCAATAGATAAATCTCGCGCGCCGGTTTCACGACAATTGGTTTAACACCTCTCACTCCGCCGCGTGGGTGACCCCGAAAGTCAATGCCCCATTGTTTGGCGAACATATCTATGTCCAGCGCACTTGACGGGCCTGAATGGCTTATCAATTCCGCCACATCAAAACCAATGCCGCCCGCCCCGATAATCGCGACTTTATCACCGACATCCGCACGGCCTTTTATCACATCAATATAACTGACCACCTTGGCGTGGCCGATGCCCTCAATATTCGGGGTGCGCGGCTTGATACCTGCGGCAATGATATTTTCGTCAAAACCGCCATCTTTAAGCATCTGCGCGCTCACCTGCGTTCCAAGACATACATCTACGCCATGGATTTCCAGCATACGCCCGTAATAGCGCAGGGTTTCGAAAAACTCCTCTTTGCCCGGTATTTGCTTGGCCAGATTAAACTGGCCACCTATTTCGGCAGCAGCGTCAAACAATGTCACCTTATGGCCGCGCCCGGCTGCTACGGTCGCAAAGGACAGTCCGGCCGGGCCGGCACCGATGACCGCGATATTTTTAGCGGTCTGGGCGGGCAGGTAATTTAATGTGGTTTCGTGGCAGGCTCTGGGGTTAACCAGACAGCTTACATGTTGGCCGGTAAACAAGTGATCCAGACAAGCCTGGTTACAGGCGATACAGGTATTGATTTCGTCCTCTCTACCCTCTTGCGCTTTACGCACCAACTCGGGGTCTGCCAACATCGGCCGGGCCATAGACACTAAGTCTGCATCGCCACGAGCCAGGACAGCTTCGGCTACATCGGGCATGTTGATACGGTTGCTGGCGATGGTCGGAATGTGCAACGCTTTGCGGAGTCGTCCGGTCACGCTGCTAAAGGCGGCACGAGGCACCATGGTAGCGATGGTCGGAATGGCCGCTTCGTGCCAAGTAAAATGACTGCTGATAATATTGACGCCCAACGCTTGCATACGCTTTGCCAACATCACCACCTCATCCCATGACATGCCGCCTTCAAGCATATCCATGGCGGCAATACGAAAAATAACAATGAAATTTTTGCCAACAGCCACACGTATCCGACGCACCACCGCCAATGGAAACCGCATCCGGTTTTCATAACTGCCGCCCCAGCTGTCCGTGCGTTGATTGGTTTTCTCCACAAGGAATGCGCTGAGTAAATATCCGGCCGAGCCAATAATCTCAACACCGTCATAGCCTGCTATTTTGGCCAGTTCGGCACAATTGACCATGTCAGTAATCTGTTTTTCAATCCCGGTTTCGGTAAGCTCAGAAGGGCTAAAGCGCGAAATTCTCGACTTTATGGCGGACGGGGCAACACAAGCATCATGGGGCGCCAACGGGCCTTGATGCAAGATCTGCATGCAAATCCGCACATCCGGGACCGCGTTGTGAACGCTAGCGGTTACAGTTTTATGCTGGGTGGCCTCGGCGGTTGTAGACAGCTTGACCCCAGAACCACCCTCGGTATTTGGTGCAATGCCGCCGGTAATAATCATGCCAACGCCACCCCTCGCCCGTTCGGTATAATAGGCCGACAGACGCTCAAATCCGTTCTCGACTTCTTCCAAGCCCGTGTGCATGGAGCCCATCAAAATTCGGTTCTTGATGCTGACAAACCCCAAGTCAAGAGGCGTAAATATATGGGGATAGGTGGTCATGTTAGACACAATGTCGTGTGCCCGGCGCGGGCTGATCTTCGGGCGGTCCGGCAAAACATTGGGCGATTTCCATCCACTTCAGCGCCGCGTCTCCAGAGACCTGCAAATTCGTATCGGCAATATTGCGGGTCTGGGTCACCACCTGGCAAAACTCACTCGCGTCCCCTTGCACGCAATTGCCATTGTCAGGGTCACTCCATTCCCAAACCGCCCCGGAAGGCGAGGTGAGGCGCACATAGGGGGTCTGCTTTGGTATATCCAATTTGCGGTTTATAAATGTCCAGCCAAATGTGTTGACCCCGAGCACAGCAATATTTTTAATCCGCTCATGGTCTTGGCGCACCGTACCCAGTACATCATAAACTGCCAGCCCGTGGGCCCAAGTCTCCATCAGTCTGGCAGTGATGCTGGAGCGCACACTCATCTCCGGTCCGCCCCACTTTACTCGAAACTTTGGGTCTGCCTCTGCGAACCGTTCAGCCATTTTTAGATAAAACTCTCGCCAAGTTTCCAGTAATTCTCGGCCAGACAGGCCGTCCAACCATTTGTCCTCAAATGCCCGCAAGCCTTTTGCCTGCACCGCCGGGCCAGCTTTGAGATAAAACTTTGTGAAAACACCCCGGTCATGTAAAGACAAATCAGCGGCCCAGTTCCACATATGTAAATGACCGATAATATGCTCAACCCGCCAGCCTTTAAAGCCGGTTGTGCGGGCCATAATATCGCCGGGTGCATTATTTATAAGCGCGTAAAGCGCCTCGCTCTCGTCTTTGAAATCACCCGGTTGGGGGAATGGCTGGGGGAATGGTTGGGAGAATGTCATACTCATTTTTTTTCTTCATCAATTTCCAGTATCAGGTCACCTGCCGCGACCTGCACACCGCCTGTTAAATGCATAAATTTAACAATCCCGTCCACCTCTGCACAAATTTTGTACTGCATTTTCATAGACTCCAAAACAGCCAGACCGTCGCCTTTAGACACGGTATCGTTTTTGCTTACAAGCACCTCAAGTAAAACACCGTGCATGGGGGCTAGCACACGCCCACCGCCGCCAGCCTCATCACTGAGCGATGCATAGGCGTTTTCATTGCGCAGGCTAAATGTTCGCCCCTCAAGCTCCAAGTGAATTTTACCGTCCTCAGGCACAAAGAACCCGGCCTGCTTACGCCGTCCATTGACACTAAGTGTAGCCTCGCCTGCTTCAATATCAAGTATATCTATGCTCGTGTTTTGGTCGCCGCATATGATTTCATAGGTGTCCGGCTTGGTCGTGCGCAGTGTTAAATCCATACGGGTATCGCCGCTGCAATATCTAAAGGGAGTCTCCAGATACCCGGCCGAATTCCAGTTCATCAACTCCGCGTTTATACCAAGCCCGGCTTTATGAATATAGTTTCGCGATGTGTGGTATTGCAACACCGCCGCAATCGCCGCCTCGGTTAAGGCCAATGGTTTATCCACGACACCGCCGTCACCAAATTCTTCAGCAATAAACGCTGTTGTCGCAGTGCCTGCCTGAAAGTTTTTATTGGACAGCACATCAATCAGGAAACTTTTATTGGTCTTGGTGCCAAATAACCGCGTATTTTTAAGCGCGCCAATAAGCCGACTGACCGCAATGTCTCGTGTTTCGCCCCAGGCGATTACTTTGGCAACCATGGGGTCATAAAACGGTGAAATTTCTTGCCCGGAAGCAATACCCGCATCAATACGCACACCCTCGCCAACAGCGGGTTTCCACAGATCAACTCGCCCCGTGACTGGCAAAAAATTCATCGCCGGATCTTCGGCGTACAGCCGTACCTCCACGGCATGGCCGTTCAACTTCACATCATCTTGGGTCAAGCCAAGGGGTTCCCCCTGGGCAACTTTTATCTGCAAGGCGACAAGATCAAACCCGGTGATCATTTCCGTTACCGGATGTTCCACTTGCAAGCGCGTATTCATTTCCAAAAAATAAAACTCACCCGAAGTGTCTAAAAGAAACTCGACCGTACCCGCACCCCGATAAGAAATGCTCTTAGCGGCATCGACCGCAGCCGCCCCCATGCGGGCACGCAATGGGTCTGTCATCACCGGGCACGGTGCTTCTTCGACCACCTTCTGATGACGGCGCTGGACGGAGCAATCGCGCTCGGCAAAATGCACCGTATTGCCGTGGGTGTCAGCGAAGATTTGCACCTCCACATGGCGCGGTTTGATAAGGGCTTTTTCTAGGATTAACTCATCGGAGCCAAATGCGTTTAAAGCTTCGGAACGGGCCGAATTCATCCCATCCAGCAAATACTCGGCCTTGTGCACCAAACGCATACCGCGTCCACCACCGCCTGCCGTCGCTTTGACCATGATCGGAAAGCCGATTTTTTTGGCCGCATTTATCAGGACTTCGTCTGCCTGGTCGGCATCCTCATATCCCGGTATGCAAGGAACCCCCGCTTTGATCATCCTGCGCTTGGCGGCCGCTTTGTTGCCCATCAGTTCAATGGATTTGGCCGTTGGGCCAATAAAAACCAACCCGGATTTCTCACATGCTTTGGAGAAAGCTGCATTTTCGGACAAGAAACCATAGCCCGGATGGATGGCTCCGGCACCACTTACCCGCGCCGCTTCGATAATTTTATCTATCACAAGGTAGCTTTCACCGACTGGTGCAGGCCCGATACACACCGCGTCATCTGCCATTTTGACATGCGGCGAATGTACATCGGCGCCTGAATATACGGCCACCGTCCTATAGCCAAGCGCCTTGGCCGTTTTCATTACTCGAACAGCTATTTCACCGCGATTAGCCACCAAAATTGTTGTAAATTTTGACATAATTACACCTGCTTATTTGACGAGGAAACCGCCCAAATGGGTTTCCGTTTTTCGAAAAATGCAGCAATGCCTTCATGTCCTTCCTCCGACAACATACATTGGGCAAAGCTTGTTCCGGCCAGTTCAATCATACTCGCACGGTCGGCATGGCGGGTTGCAAGAACGATCTGCTTGGTCACCGCATTAGCCTTTGGTGCACATTGACGCACCTGTTTTTTAATCTCTGCTTCTATCAACTCCATATGGGCCGCATCAGCGGCCAAATGATCAGCCAGGCCCATATGTAGCGCTTTCTCTCCCGTAAACCGGCTCGCCGTTAGCATCAGCCGGCGAGCAGTTTTTAGCCCCAAACGCTCAACCACAAAGGGGGCAATTTGCGCGGGCGGAATACCGATCGAGGTTTCAGTCATGGCGAATTTTGCGTCTTGGGTTACCACCACAACATCGCCACAACACAATATCCCCAAGCCGCCCGCCATAGCTGCGCCCTCGACCAACATAACAACAACTTGCGGGGCTTCGTTAATCAGATCAAATAACATACCGTTTTGACGACTGATCCGGGCAATATCCTCAAGGCTCTGGCCGCCGCCTTGCAAGACGGTTTTAAAACCCTTGAGATCACCACCGGAACAAAATATACCGCCGCGCCCGCGCATGCTAACCCCGCGAATATTGCAGTTGTCTTTTAGGCAAGAAAATACATGATGTAGCTCCGCGATCATTTTCCCAGACAGCGCATTGCGGGCCTTGGGACGATTGAGCCAAACAGTCAGCCAGTCACGGTCAAGTTCCAGCTCAAGCGTGTCACAACTTTCAAATTTACTCATCTCACTCTCCCTAAATTCGCGCTATGCCAAAACTGTTGGGCTTTAACGACCGGTTACGAGATTCCCAACAAGTTTCCAAGGTAAAGCCGAGAATTCTTCTGGTATCACGCGGGTCAATAATACCTTGGTCGAGCATCCGCCCGGATGTATAAAACGCGTCTGATTGTGGTTCAAAATGGTCAATGATCGCCTGCTTTTGCATTGCCATTTTTGCTTCCATTTCCTCGTCTATCTCGACACCGCGCCGTTTGGCACCCGCACGCATGACCACATCCATCGTCGTTGCAGCCTGTTCCCCGCCCATCACGCCCGTGGTCGCATTAGGCCAGGCAAATAGAAAATCTGGCGCATAGGCATAACCGCACATACCGTAATTTCCAGCCCCGAAACTAGCGCCAATATACAGAGTGATTTTGGGCACGCTTACATTGGAAACCGCCTGAATCATCTTGGCTCCAAGCTTAATCATGCCCTTATGTTCATATTCCGTACCCACCATATATCCGGTGATATTATTTAGAAAAATAATCGGCGTATCTGACTGGTCACAAAGCTGGAAAAAATGTGTGGCTTTGGCCGCACCGTTCGGGTCTATGGGGCCATTATTACCGATGATTCCGACGGCATGGCCAAATATCTTGGCCTGGATACAAACCGTTGCAGGGCCAAAGTACGGCTTAAACTCGACAAAATCCGAACCGTCAACAATCCGTCCCATGACTTCACGAGCATCATAGGCGGTTTTATAATCCACCGGCACAATGCCCGCTAAATCTTGCGGGTCGAGCAAGGGAGGTATTAGCTCCTGCCGCGGATATGGAACACAATTTTTATTCCAGTCCAGCCGTTCAACAATATCCCGGCAGATCAAAATGCCGTGGGCATCATCTTCTGCCAGATATTCGACCAGCCCGGTGACAGATGCATGCATTTCCGTACCGCCAAGTTCCCGATCATCCGCAATTTCTCCGGTTGCCGCTTGAGTGAGCGCCGCGCCAGCCAGAGCTGCCATGCCGTTATTTTTAACCCCAATAACATAATCACTCATGCCCGGCTGATAAGCACCGCCCGCCGTGGACGGACCGTGCAGGACTACGATTGTCGGAATGCCTGCGGCAGATAATTTTGCGCGCCCGTGAAACATACCTCCACCGTGTGCCCAAAGCTCGACAGTGTATTTCATCAAGTTGGCACCAGCACTTTCCACCAGATGAATGAACGGAAGTTTTTGCTCCAAAGAAATTTTCAAAATTCCCAGCATTTTTTGAATTGTACCAGTGGTGATCGCCCCGGCATTGATACCGCTGTCATCGGCCATGACCAGACAACGCACCCCGCTGACAAAGCCGATACCGGTAATCGCACTGGCACCGGGAATACTTGTCTCGGCATCCGGGTTATCAAGCAGAAAATTAGCCATATTATAAAGCTCAACAAACGGCATACCCGGATCGAGCAATCTTTTAAGCCGCTCTCTGGGCGTTAACTGGCCACGTTTCTCAAACCGAGGGCGGCGTTTCTCGGACAGGGCCTCGGCCCGGATTTCGTATTCCCGCAATTTTGTAACAAGCGCGATCATGTCCTCTTTGTTTTGTAGGAAAGCTTCCGAAGTGTTGGAAATTTTGGATGTGAAAACAGTCATGATAAGCTCTCTACAATTTGTATAGGCACTGCAATAGGATGATCTAAAAGTATCTGGGCATAGCACTTTCCCTGCGGGTCATTGCGTAGGCTGGCCATACCGCCGCCGCCCAAAACATCATGCAAGAGAAAATTGATAGCGCTCAGTCCTGGCATTAAAAATCGCTCAACCGGGTTAGCCAACTCATCTAAAGGCCCGTCCAGAAAATGGGCAAAACGTTCAGCCACAACTTGCTCTGTGAGTGCAGAAACAATGTAAGGCAGGTATTCCGGCTTACGGGCAACAATCCCGATATTGGCTTTGTTTCCTTTGTCGCCACTACGACCCCAGGCCAGTTTGATCAATGGGACTGTCGTCATTTCACCAGCGGATAAACCTGAAGGCAGGGCAGGTCGTTCGATAATTTCCGGGTTGAAAATCTGGCCTTTGGCAATTTGGATTTCGGATGTCTCGCCGTCAATTTCGACTGACACTGTCAAACTGTTTTTGGGTATTGTGCAAGAAAACAGGCGGACAACGGGAGAAGGTTTAGGCCGCCCGCCTCCTAGGCCGGACAGTCCGGCAGGTGAGGCCAGCGCCATGCCGGTGATCTCTTTAAATAGCAAAATTATCGCTTTTTGATCACTGTGCTTGAAAGCGAATTTGCCGATAATCTCCCGCGCTCCCCCCTCCGCTCTTTTGGGAGTTTGGGCAGCACTTCCGTATTGACATTCCGTGCCCAAAACTTCTAGGCTAATTTCTGTATAGTCCGGTGCATTCATTAGCCCAAGTTTCTCGCGCGCACGCACAAGAACAGCATCAGAGAACACCTTAACTTTCTCATCAGCTTCAAAGCCTGTAAAACTTAACGACATTACGCCACGATAGCCATCCATATAGGTGATGCTGGCTTTATAACTGTCCGGCGCGGCAGAACCGCGCGCACCACTAACACGAATGCGGTTCTTTGCTATTTTCTCAAGCTTTATCCCGGCGAAATCGCAAATCACATCAGGCAATATATAGGCTTGCGGGTCGCCAATTTCGTAAACAATTTGCTCGCTAATCGTGCCAATCGTTACCATGCCGCCGCTGTTTTTTGGTTTTGTACAGATGAATGTGCCCGCGGGCGTGATCTCGACTATAGGGTAACCAATGTTCGCAAGATTATCCGACACTTCGCGCCAGTCGGTAAAATTACCGCCTGTGGCTTGTGGCCCGCACTCGATCACATGGCCGGCAAGTGAACCGCCCGCTAGCGCGTCAAGATCCTCCGCCGCCCAGCCAAATTCATGGATACACGCCCCGAGCGTCACCGCGCTATCTACGCAACGGCCCGTAACAACAATATCCGCGCCCTTATTCAGAGCCTCGGCTATGGGGAATGCACCAAGATAAGCATTGGCACTCATGGTTTTTTCAGCTGCTGGCAGTGCTGTACCTGCATACATTTCGCGGAGTGATCCCCGGTCACCCGCGCGTATAGACGCTAAAATATCATCGCCTGTAATAACGGCAACCCGTAAATCCAGCCCTAGCTCCTTGAGTAATTCCCTGATAGCTGCACCGCAAGCAACGGGGTTTACACCGCCCGCATTGGAAATAATCTTGACACCTTGGTTAGCAATTTCCAGCAAATTTGGTTTTAGAACCGAGGAAACAAAGTCGAGTGCATAACCCTTGCTCGCGTCTTTGGCCCGCGCCCGCGCCATAATCGACATGGTGATTTCGGCAAGATAGTCAAAGACAATATAATCAAGGCGACTGTCAGCGAGAAATTGCGGCACCGCCATATCCGATTCGCCCCAATATCCACTGGCCCCTCCGATTTTAATGATTTTGCTGTTAGCCATAAATGGTCTCTAAGTGTATTTCCAATACCTTTGTTCAAGCCTGTCTTGAACAAAAATAAATTAGGACTTGCTTACTTATTCAGATACGCAGTTCATTATATCGTGTTTTCAATTAAAAAAACAGAATGTTCTGTTTGTTATTTGATTTATTAAAAAAGTATTGGAACTGAGTCAACAAGTGTGCCATTATCAAATGCTGAGCATCTCCAATACAGACTAGGAGATAGCGGTATACCAGTGAGGTATTCACCAAGGTACTCAAAACCAATACGCATGGCGGACAATGTGTTTCTAAAGCAGCTGTGGCGTAGCGTGAAGCACGAAAGAAGTCTATCTGAACGCCTATGACTCCATGCATCAAGCGAAACAAAGAAAGCCTCGTCTCCATGATAGTGACTAAATTACAGCAATGAAAACTCGATCAAACAGCGGTGGAAAGCAACAATTGACCCGACGCGAACAACAGGTGCGCGAAACCAAAGACGCACTGTGCGCAGCCACCATTCGCTGCCTCGACAAGTACGGCTATGCCAACACCAGCACTAGCCGGATCACGCAAGAGGCGGGCGTTTCGCGTGGAGCACTCACGCACCACTTCCCTACCAAAGAAGATTTGATTGTTGAAACGACCAATAAAATCCTGCGCCCGGCTGCCAATTTACCAAAAAAGCCGGTACCAAATACCGACCTGTCTCCAGAGCAATGCGAGCTGACAGTGATGAAGGCCGAATTACGCCGAGTATGGGAACAAGTCGCCAATACCGCAGAAGCCCGTGCCTTTTTGGAAATTCTGATTGCCTATAGAACTGACATAAAGCTAAAGCAGCGAATCAAACCCGATTTGGTGCGCTGGAACGCGCGTCTCCAAGACTCGGTCTTGCAAAACTACATATTGATCGACGGTGACGACGCGCGCCTAGCCCGTGTCTGGAAAATTGCCCGTGTTTTCTATCGAGGACTGATTACCCATGAGGCCTTTGTGGAGGACCCCAAAGCGCTAAATGAAATTATGGAAGAGTTCATCAATATGCTGGCCCCCATGATGCGGCGGCGCTAGAGCACTTATCCTACCAGCCCTGAATTTAGCCTAAATGGATTTTTTAATCGGCCGTAAATCTAGATAATTCGGCTCGCGTTTTTCTTTTTGTGCCGCCACGCTTTCCATTATATCTGCTGGCTGGAACATACCTGCCTGCCATGTGGCAATATAATCAAGACTGTCGCGAATGCTGTGGTCACGGGCATAATTGATCATGGTCTTGGAGCCAGATATGGCCAAAGGCGCTTTGGCGGCGATCTCGCGGGCCGTGCCCAGCACTGCTTTTAGCATGTTTTCTTGGGTGTCGTAAATTTCATTTACCAGCCCGATCTGCTTGGCTTTATCAGCTGATAAGCGCCGACCCGTATAGGCCATTTCGCGGATCCAGCCCTGTGGAATCAAATGAGCAAGGCGTGGAAAAGTTCCGACATCTGCGACCATACCCAAATTGATTTCCTGAATACAGAAAAATGCATCTTCGGTACAATAACGTATGTCAGCAGCCGAAATCATATCAATACCACCGCCAATACATCCCCCTTGTACAGCAACCAGAACCGGCATCCGGACGGCCTCTAATGCGCTAAATGTATCTTGCAACATAGCTACAAACCCTCGAAGCGATTCGCGCCTTTGACCATTGCTTTGCGCCTCAGCGCTATCAGTTCCCATCAAGCCACCACTTGCGCCAAATACTTCAAAATCCATCCCGGCGGTGAAATGCTTGCCCGTTGAGGAAATTACGATGACCCGCCCCTCGGCCTCATCGTCAATCCTGCGAACAATCTCTGGCAATTCTTGCCAAAATGCTGGGGTCATCGTATTGAGTGCGTCGCCTCTTTTCAACACAATATGAACAACACCATCACTAATATCTACGTCAAAACATGTGTATGTGGTCATAAAAGCCATATCCTTTTTTGATGAAGATGAAGATGAGGATAAAGGATAAATGTTCCAACCCCCCAAACGCAACTAAAATGAAACATTAACTAAAAAAACACCAATTATTTGTTAGCTTAGTTGGTCTTTTGCGTGCAAAAATACTTGAAGGCTTGTTAAAGGTTCACTTTTCCGGAAAGCCGAGGATTAATTTGGTAATTTCCACTCAACCATTTCCCCGGCTCTGAAGGGAACACAGGTTTTATCTCCCAACTCTAATTCAGCAGGTACTTTCCACGCCTGTTTTTGCAACGTAATGGTTTCCTGATTGCGGGGTAAGTGGTAGAAGTCCGGGCCGTGGAAGCTGGCGAAGGCTTCGAGCTTATCGAGCGCGCCGGCTTGTTCAAAAACTTCGGCATATAACTCGATAGCGGCATGTGCGGTGTAAATGCCGGCACACCCACAGGCTGATTCCTTGGCATCGCGCGGGTGCGGGGCGCTGTCGGTACCCAGAAAAAACTTAGGGTTACCACTGGTTGCTGCTTTAACCAGTGCTTGCCGATGTTGTTCGCGCTTGAGCAAGGGCAGGCAGTAGTGATGCGGGTGCAAGCCGCCGTTAAACATATGATTACGGTTAAGCAACAAGTGGTGTGCGGTAATGGTGGCGGCAACTTGGGGTGAAGCTTGTTCTACAAACTCCACCGCATCCTGGGTGGTTATGTGTTCAAATATCACCCGTAAACGCGGAAATTTTTCGATCACGGGTTGTAGGTGGCGTTGAATAAACACGGCTTCACGATCAAATACATCAATTTCAGGATCGGTGACTTCAGCATGCACCAGTAACGGCAGGTCGTGCTCTTGCATGGCAGCCAAAACGGCCTCACAGTGACGAATATCAGTAACCCCTGAAGCTGCATTGGTGGTGGCACCAGCAGGGTACCATTTAACGCCGTAGATACAGGCGGATTTTACTGCGGTAGTGATTTCCTCAACTGCGGTATTGTCTGTAAGGTAAAGCGTCATTAATGGTTTAAACACGAGCTGACCTGGAATAGTCTTAATGATACGCTGCCGATAAGCCAATGCCTGGTCAGTAGTTGTGACGGGTGGGCTTAAGTTTGGCATAATGATGGCTCGCGCAAAACGGCTTGCAGTATCGGCCACCACCGAATTCAATACATTGTTGTCGCGAAGGTGTAAATGCCAGTCGTCCGGGCGAGTTAAGGTGATTGTTTTCATAGTACCCCTAGCATTCCGAATGCTGAAATGGTGCGTTATTGGCCTGTCAGATGTTTTTATTTGTGAAATATCAAACATCTTGCTAAGCACAGATTATAATACATACTATAAAAATAGAAGATAGGAAATCCATGAAATTCAATAATGTTGTTATTCAGGCTCTAGCCGCAATAGATGCACCCATTCGAGTTACATCAGCAGAAATAGAAGAGCAGTTGCAACCCACTTTCAAACGCCTTGGTATTCGAGGTAATTTACTGGAGAAGGTCTCTGGGATTGCTGCCCGCAGGTTTTGGGAAGAAGGCACTATGCCCTCTGATGCAGCCACGCTTGCGGCCGAAAAAGCCATTGAGGAAGCCGGTATAGATCGCAAAAAAATAGGCGTAGTAATCAATACTTCTGTATGTCGCGATTATCTCGAGCCCTCAACTGCATGTATTGTTCATGGAAAACTGGGCTTGTCCGACCATTGCATGAACTTCGATATGGGCAATGCATGTTTAGCCTTTTTAAATGGAATGGATGCGGCTGCGCGTATGCTGGAGCGTGGCGAAATTGATTACGCTCTAGTAGTTAATGGTGAATCCAGCCGCCCGATTACAGAAGCAACCATTAAGCGCTTGTTAGGTAAGGGCGTGACCGAACAACAATTTCGTGCAGAATTTGCATCCCTGACACTGGGTTCAGGCGGTGTCGCTATGATTTTATCCCGCAAAGAAATTTCACCCGATGGGCATGCCTATCTGGGTAGCGTGTCCCGTGCAGCAACACAATTTAGCGACCTTTGCCACGGGCAGATGGATTGCATGGTGACCAATACTAAAGTGTTATTAACCGAAGGATTAAAGCTTGCAGCAGCGACTTTTCAAGTGGCAAAAAGTGTATTTAACTGGGTGCCTGCAGAACTGGATCAGGTCGTGATTCACCAGGTTAGCAAGGTACATACCGAAGCATTGGTGAAGTTGCTTGGTCTGGATATAAACAAGGTACACGCAATATACCCTGAGTTTGGTAATATCGGCCCTGCCGCTGTGCCAATTGCGCTGGTAAAGGCGGCTGAATTAGGCCGTCTGAAAAAAGGCGACCGGGTAGCTCTGCTGGGTATTGGTTCTGGTCTGAACTGTTCGATGGCAGAAATTATCTGGTAACAAGAGTTATTTACTGATGAGACCATCTATACAACTGTATCCGTTCAGCAGTAATTATCTGCATGTTCGGGGTGATTTAAAGCTACATTATCTTGATGAAGGCAAGCGTGATGCGCCACCTGTGCTTATGCTGCATGGAAATCCTACATGGTCTTTCTATTACCGGAATCTGGTGTTGGCATTAAGTGATAACTTTCGCTGCATTGTTCCAGACCACATTGGCTGCGGGCTTTCCGACAAACCCGGTGACGAGCAATATGACTATCGCCTAGCAAGTCGTATTGAAGATATTGCAACGCTGGTCAAACATTTAGATTTACAGCAACCGCTCACATTAGTCGTCCACGACTGGGGTGGAATGATAGGTAATGCTTGGGCGGTTCAACATCCTGAGCTAATTGATAAATTAGTTATTATGAACACGGCGGCATTTCCGATACCGGAAGATAAGCGCATACCACCAGCTTTGAGTTTTGTTCGCGATCTGAAGCTCGGGCAATACCTAACCACCCGTTTTAATGCTTTTTCCGGGATTGCAGCCCGTGTTGGTTTCAAAAAACCCGTTAGCAAAGCCATTCGTGATGCCTATAAACTACCTTATGACACCCCGGCTAACCGCATTGCTACAGCGCGATTTGTACAGGATATCCCCTTAAGTAGTAAGGACCCGGGCTATGATATTTTAGAACAAACCGCAGAAAAGCTGCCTTTGCTGGCAGATAAACCCTGTCTTATTGCCTGGGGTGAAAAAGATTTCGTTTTTGATGCGCCATTTCTGAATAAATGGTTGCAGTACTTCCCACAGGCCGAAGTTCACCGTTTTCCCGATTGCGGTCATTATATTCTCGAAGACGGCGGGCCGGAACTGATTGAAATTATAAGTAAGTTCATCGGCAAGCCAACAGCTGATTGCGGTCACAACAGTGTCGACTGATTGGAATACCGGTCAGTTTAAGAATATTGCTGGTGCTTTAAGCTGGCAGGCCGAGCAACAACCCCACAGTATTGCCATTCATTATCCTCAGGGTGGTTTGTTACAGCCGTATAAATATACCCATAAAACCTATAAAGAACTAAATGAACTGAGCAATGTTTATGCTCGTGGTTTGCTCGAATATGGACTAGAGCCGGGTACCAGAACAGCACTGATGCTGACCCCGGGGCTGGATTTTATCGCCATGTTTTTTGCCATGTTCAAGGCCGGTATTGTTCCGGTATTGGTAGACCCCGGCATTGGTATTAAACCCTTAAAGAGTTGTCTTGAGGAAGCCGCACCGAAAGCATTTATTGGAATTACCAAAGCTCAAGTGGCGCGCAAAATATTAGGCTGGGCGAAACCATCCTGTCGCCAATTTGTGACCGCCGGCCCGACCCTTGGACTGGGTGGAATTAACCTGAAAACATTGCGTAAGCTGGGTAATCGTAGCTCCGGCGAAATGCTGCACTTGCCAGATGCAGAAGATATGGCCGCTATTTTGTTTACTTCAGGCTCTACCGGAATACCCAAGGGAGTAGTGTATCGGCACCGACATTTTAGCGCCCAAGTAGAAATGCTAAAACAGGCTTTTAATATTAAGCCCGGTGAAGTCGGATTACCCACTTTCCCGCCATTTGCACTATTTGACCCCGCATTGGGTATGACAACCATTGTGCCGCGAATGGACCCGACCCGACCGGCGAAAGCCAACCCAAAAGTATTGGTTAAAACTATTGAGGCGTTTCAGGTAAATAACATTTTTGGTTCACCGGCACTGCTAAATACCCTCAGTCATTATTTGGTAGATAACAACATCAAGTTAAACAGTGTGCGCCGGGTAATTTCCGCTGGTGCCGCTGTACCTATCCGAGTAATCCGGCGGATGGAAAAAGCCCTCGCGGATGATGCCGAAATACACACCCCCTATGGGGCAACAGAATGTCTTCCGGTATGCACTATTTCCGGTAAACAAATAAACCCAGAACTTCAGGCACTGTCGGCATCTGGCAGCGGAATTTGTGTAGGACACCCTGTGGCGCCTAACCGAATAAAAATCATCAATATAAGTGAGCATGCAATCACTTCAATGGATGAAATTACAGCAATGCCTACGGGCAAGGCGGGTGAAATAATAGTCTCTGGCCCCAGCTGTACAGACCAATATTGGAAGCGTGAAAAGCAAACTGCACTGGCAAAAATTCGCGATGTTGATGGCACAATCTGGCATCGTATGGGTGACGCTGGCAGTATCGATAATGCCGGTCGTTTGTGGTATTACGGCCGGGTTACCCAACGGCTGGAAACCAGCGGGGAAGTATTATTTGCCGATCGCTGTGAAGCCGTATTTAACCCACACCCTGAACTATTGCGTTCCGCATTGGTTGGTTTGGGCAAGCGCGGTACGCAAACCCCGACATTGTGTGTTGAACTCAAAGGCAAGCTGAATGCGCTAGCAAAGGCTCAAGTACGCACTGATTTATTGCATACCGCACAAGCAAATTCACTCACACAAAGTATAAAAACAGTCCTCTTTCATCCAGGTTTCCCGGTTGATATTCGGCACAATTCAAAGATCAATCGTGGGCAATTGGCGGTATGGGCGGCTGGCCAATTAGGAGAAAATGTTTGAAGGTTTTAGTCACAGGTGGTGGTGGATTTCTCGGCAGTGCGATCTGTAGACAACTGTTGGAGATGGGTGTCGGTGTGGTTGCCTACCAGCGCAGGTCGGCAGAAGATTTGCACGCAGCAGGTGCTGAAGTAGTGCAGGGTGATATTACCGACCTGTCGCAACTATTAAAAGCGGCACAAGGTTGCGATGCCGTCATTCATACGGCTGGCAAGGCCGGTATCTGGGGAGACCCCGCTGAATACCACAATATCAATGTGGTTGGTACTCAAAATGTCATCAGGCTTTGTCGTCAGCTTTCAATTCCAAACCTTGTGCACACCAGCTCACCCAGCGTGGTTCACAGTGGTGGCGATATTGAAAATGGGGATGAATCCATACCGCTGGCCGAACACTTCCTGTCGGCCTACCCTGAGAGCAAGGCCGAGGCCGAGAAAATAGTATTGGCGGAAAACGGAAATGGCCTACAAACGGTAGCCCTAAGACCACATTTAATATGGGGGCCTGATGATCCACACATCCTGCCACGGCTGATGAAAAAAGTTCGGGGCGGTAAGCTATCTTTGCCCGCACCTGAAAAAATCATTGATACCATTTTCGTTGAAAACGCCGCCCAAGCGCATGTGCTGGCACTGCTGGAATTACAAGGTCAGGCCAAGTGTGCCGGCAAGCCATACTTCATCACCAACAACGAACCCTTGCCTCAGGGCGAAATTATCCAAAGCTTATTGGCTGCCGTTGGTATTAACGCAGAAATTCGTGCAGTTCCTACGAGCCTTGCAAAAGTAGTGGGAGCAATTTGTGAGCAGGCTTGGCGGTTCTTGCCTTTATCTGGAGAGCCTCCGCTTACCCGGTTTTCAGTCGAACAATTGAGCACTGCCCACTGGTTTAATACCAGCGCTGCAACACGGGATTTTGGCTATCAGCCTAATATATCAATTAAAGATGGACTAGGCAGACTCAAAAACTCAGCCTAACAGTCAGCAATAGGCTGATGCTCTGGTATAGATGCTTTTATTTTCTAATAGGCGGTATTAGCCGCTACATCGGTATTTTAGTTCTAGTGTTTTCCAATTAACAAATGAGGCTGTTACAGGTGGTATGATTGACTCAAGTATAAGAAATGGTAAGGTAATGCCATTCAATATTGGTTAGGTAAACCAGAACTGCTAGATATTAAACGGAGTTTTTTTGGTTTTAGTGAAAACATTAGAATAATAGAGGTGTCGAAAGGCAGGGTTTTGTCGGGTTTTTCTACAGACTCGTTGTGTAACTGAATATCTAAAATCATAAATTAAGTGTTTTGAACAGGCTTGTAATATGAAAAATGAAAACTCTTTAGGTCTACTTGCCCTTGGTATATTTTTAGCTGCCGGGATCGCAATCAGTGGTTATTTTATTGGGCAAACAATGTATAACGCTAAGGTTGCGCTTAACACTGCTGAAGCAAAAGGTCTCGCAGAACGAAGAGTAAAGGCAGATCGAGCGAACTGGAAACTCAGATTTAGTGTTACTGGGAAAAGTCGCGATGAAATCTCTGCACTATACGAAAAATCAGAAGAACATCAACAAATCATCATTGAATTGTTAAAAAAGAATGGATTTAAACAAGAAGAAATTGAAATAGGAATAATTGATTATAATTACAGGGAATATAGAGATGATAATCAAAAACTAGTAGATCAGGAACATCAGCTGATTGGCTTAATCAGCGTAGAAACAAACAAAGTTGATCTGGTATCTAAAGCAAGGGCTAATGTAAGCAAATTAATCGCCCAAGGAATTAATATTAGTAGTGGAGAGCCAGCATATCGCTTCACAAAATTGAATGATATTAAACCTGCTATGTTGCGAGAAGCGACTAAAAACTCCCGTATAGCGGCTAACGAATTTGCAGAAAGTGCAGGAGTAAGTGTTGGTGGTATAAGAAATGCCCGGCAAGGCAGCTTTTACATTCGTGATGCTGGTGAAGAATATGGTGATACGGGAAAGATAGAAAAAGATGTTCGTGTGGTAACAACGATCACTTTTTTTCTGACAGATTAACTACCTATTTAATTGTGGGAAAACAACACATTGCCCGTTAGTTGCATAATGTGCAGTGAAAAAGCAAAAAGCAAAGCCTGCTTTAGTGATTTCACCCAAATGCTGACCGAGATAACCGTTGAAGCAGCACTAAACGCTAAACTCGATGATCACCTAGGATATTCCAAGCGGTGATAATAATCGCAACGGTCATACCACTCGGATAAAGAAAAAAGGGTACTTGCTGCCTGGCGTCAGTAAGCATCACCATTGTTTATCCATTGGGTTAATCCGTTACCAAGGCGCTGTAGAGAGGAATTATAGTGTCTAAACCTTATTTAATATTTATATCGGTATAAGGTGACTGGAAATCCAGATTCACAGCTTGACCTGCAATATGTATTTCTTGCTCTGTAATCTGCACATCAGCAGCATCCAGAACACCATGATCGAATTTATATACCGGGCTTTCGCTACCGGCAATCATGCGTTCATCATAGGCATGTTGCTGTTCACGAACGGCTTCGTTAGCATTCTCCCAGGTTTTCCATTCACTGGCAGAATATCGCTGTTGCAGCATGTTTTTCACAATCCCCGGGCTCAGCAGGGCGGCTGAAGCGTTGTTGCCACCAAAGCCTTTGGAGTTGAGTACGCTATAGTGAAGCTTATTGGGATCAATTTGTTGATGATCCGGGCTGATGATGAGTTTATCGTGGCTAACATCAGCAGCGATTTCTTTTATTGAATGAATGCCCGGAATCCAACCATGTTTCCAAATCCCCAAGGTTGTGGTTAATTGGTCCCCGGAGGCAGAGCCGAGGGAGTGGCCGAGATAGCTTTTAATCGCTGCAACTGGCCATGCTTCAATGCCGAAGGCTTTCGCGGTTTGATTTAAAATATGTGCTTCTGTTACCCGATTTTGCGGGGTGCCGGTGCCATGAGCTTGAACCATGCCATTATGACGGATGGCGTTTTTTCCAAGAATGGCGCGTGCTGACGCTACTGACTTGGCCATAGTGATGTAATTTCCAATTCCGGGGCCGGCGATGGATTTCTTAAACCCATCAGCATTGATAAACACATCCAGCGGTGCAGCAAACATCGTAGCACCCAGTTCCATCGCCAACTGGTCATCAAACAACACCACCATCTGCGAGGATTCAGCCACAGTAAAACCACAGTTTTCTGCGAACGGGCGGCAGGCCCTACGGTGATCCGGCTCAGATTCGGCTGAAATACCATCCAGGCGGCGCAAGTTTTTATCGGTAGCTAAGGCGCCCATGGCATTATAACCGTCCATAACTTCCGGGTTTATCGGAGTTTCGGTGGAGCCGATAAATGCTACACGGCTGCGGCCGCTACGAATGTCTTCAATTCCGTGACGCAAATTATAGAGAAATGAAGCACAAGCACCTAGGCTGGCACCAGTTGAACCCATGGTGCCGAGCACATAGGCGTTAATAAAATCTGCCGGCATTTCCGCCAGTCCAAGTGGGCAGTTTTTAGCACTAACTTTATGGCCATTGTAACGCGCTTTGAGCATACCGCCGGTGCCGGCATTATCAAGTTGTCCCATAGCACTACCGGCATACACGCTGACTTCATCCACCGAAATTCGAGAAAGTATGGTGTCTAAATCAATACCGATACTACCGAGTGCATCCGATGCTGCATACACCATCATCTGCAGTGCGCGGGGATGGCTGCGCGAAGGATAGAGTTTGCCCGGATCAAAGCCTGTAGGTAGCTGGCCGGCGGCTTTGACTTCAAATTCACGGCGGGTTGGCAGCAGAAAATTCTGCTCGCCGGTAATCTGAATATTTACATGGCTGTCTGAAACCGGGCTAAGCTGCCAGTTTTCAGGTATATGCTCTGGCAGGTTCTGCTTTTTCAGCATAAAACTGATCGCTTTGCCGTTACTACTGGTGGCAAAGCGTTTGTTCCAGGGCACAGCATCAACATCAAAATGGTTTGTTTCAATCCGGCGAATCAGACTGTGATCGAGAAGGTGTTGAGTATCAGTTGCGGCATAATCTAGACCCATCAAGCGAGCCAGCGCAGTCAAGCTGCGCTCGCGAGTTGATGTCGGTAGAACAGAATGCACCAACCGATTATAGGCATGGTGACCTGAAGCCCGGCCTGCCGGGTTAATGCCGCCGAAACCGACAATTACGGGTAGTTTTTGTATGCTCATTTTGTCATTGTCTGATTGTGAGGACATAGTCTAGTTTGCAGCGGTCGAAACGGATAGGACATAAAGGACACTAAACATGTTATTTTAGACGCTATTATTATCTGATTTGAAAGGTTTTATGCGTACCGTTGCCGCAGTAATCTATCCGGGTGCACTTGCCACCAGTATCACCTTACCGATGGAAATTCTCCAGGCTGCCAGTCAAATGGCGGCGGCGGAAAAACACAGCACACAAACCCAGGTGCGTTTTATTCTCACCGCACCCTCTATAAAAGAAATAAAACTCGCCAGCGGAATTAACCTGAAGCCCGATATAAAGCTGGAGGCACTTCCACCCCTGGACTTGTTGTTGCTACCGGCTATCTGGAGGAATCCGCAACCAACGGTTACGGCTGCCAAAGATTGGTTGGGAGATTTACGTGGGTTTGCTGTGTCTGGCACGCGTATTTGTAGTGTAGGCACAGCCAGTTGCCTGTTGGCTGAAGCTGGATTGTTAAACGGTAAACCAGCAACCACCCACTGGAACTACTTCCGCCAGTTCGCCAGACGTTACCCCGATGTTGAATTGAAATCACGCCATTTAATTACCGAATGTGATGGTATATATTGTGTTGGCAGTGTTAATTCTATTGCAGATGTGATGGTGCATATTATTGAAGAATGGTTTGGCAGCAGAATTTCTCAAGCAATAGAAAATCAGTTTTCACCGGAAATCCGTCTGCCTTTTCGGCGTGCGGCTTACCAAAGCGAGGTGGATAGCTCGCATCCGGATGAACTGGTTCTGGATGCTCAGCAATGGTTGCGTGATAATCTTGATCAGCCCTTGCGGATTTCGGACCTTGCAGATTTTGTAAAACTCAGTAGTCGCAATTTGAATCGCCGATTTAAATCAGCAACGGGTTATAGCCCGCAGGCCTACTTGCAAAGCCAGCGTATTAGTAATGCTAAGGAATTGTTGCGTCATAGCAACCTGTCTATCAGTGAAGTTGCTTGGAGAGTAGGGCTGCAGGATGCCGGGTACTTCTCACGTTTATTTCGTAAGCACTGTGAAATTACCCCGCTGCAATACCGAGAAATGGTGAGGGGTAAGTTGTTTATTCCTGAAAGCGCCTCTAGTGTGCGTTAGAAATTATTGGGCAATCAGCGTACACTGTTTTCATAAAAAAAGACGTTAGGCCGGGCTTTGATCCGGCATCTCATTAACCTGTCAAATTCGGTATACTAAAGGTTGTATTTATTACGTTAAGCACTTGATTGTAAATCATGTTTTATAGGGCTAAGGATGAAGAAGTTTAAAACAGTAGCAGTATCAATTATCGTAGTTTTTATTGGCGCATTTGTTGTTTATAACTATTACTCTGAACCAGAGGTGGTAGCTGATCAGCTTGGTATTGATCAGGGCGTTAGTGCTGGTACAACTGATAAAGTCACTCAAATAAAACCCGCTAATAAGAGGCCATCAAAAACTAAGCATTCAGCTAAACAGTTTTATGAATCAATTTTAAAAACTACTACGCCAGTTCTTAGTGATGGGATTGTTGGGCAGGCGTATGCAGAAAAACTAAATGCCGCCTTGGCAGGTGATTTGATGATAGCACTGGAAATTTCAAATTTTCAAAATAAATGTAATAGATTAGAACTTCAGGAACAGATGCTGGATACAACTACACTCACAATACCCAGACAAGTTTCGGATACTGAAGTAAAGCAAGAAATTCATTACCTTGAAAATTTGAAGTACAAGAGGTTCATGCAAACCAAAAAGCAATGCATGGAAGCATTTGATGGTGATTTTGAATCTGATTTAGGTATGCTCTCACGGCATGACGAACTTTACCAGCAGGCATTAGCTGGCAATGTGATGGCAAAATATATTTATGCGGTGCAGACACATTCAGAGCATTATTTAACTGAGTTGTTCTTGCTGGGGATAGATTATGCAGCAATAGCTTTGACTTTCACCAACGAAAACTTAATGGAGCGCCCGGACCTTGGTTTGCTGGCTTATGCCCATTCCTATTCAACGGGAGGCCAGTTCACGCCAAAGAGAATTTCTGTAGGCATGGCTTATTTTATCGCTGCAGTTCTATGTGGTGCAGACCCTGGGATTGTCAATAGTTTTCCGGTGTCTAATTTTCTTGCCACTAAGGCAACTGTCTCTTATCTTGCCCCGATAGAAAAAATACTAACCCTTGCTGATACCCTAAGCCAGCAGCATTGCCCCGCGTAGGCTGGGCATTTATACCCACGCGTAAAAACCACCGACCTTACCACGCGTAAAAGCCAGCCAACCTTACTCCGCGTAGGGTGGGCATTTATGCCCACGCGTAAAGCCAGCCAACCCGAACCTGTTTCTAGCATGCTTATGATTTCAGTGTCGTTAATCGATACTTATACCGCTAGCACTCAAATAAAACACATTGTATAAGTGCCTTTCCCCCAATATGGACTTATAATTACCCCTGTTGATTTTCATGTGCGGTAGTCGCAAGCAAATTTAAAATACGGAGTAACAGATGAATTCTAAGCCTTCAGTAATCGCCCCTTCAATTTTATCCGCTGATCTTGCCCGTTTGGGTGATGATGTTGCCAAAGTACTGGCTGATGGTGCCGACTGGGTGCACTTTGATGTAATGGACAATCATTATGTGCCGGTACTCACTTTCGGGCCTGCTGTGTGTAAATCTCTACGGGACTATGGAATTACCGCACCCATTGATGTGCATTTAATGGTAACACCCGTAGATCAGTTGATTGCGGACTTTGTTGATGCCGGTGCCAGCATTATCACCTTCCATCCAGATGCTTCTACCCATATTGATCGATCCCTTCAGCTGATTAAGGCTGGAGGCTGTAAAGCGGGCTTGGTTTTTAATCCGGCAACACCGCTGGATTGTCTAGAGTTTGTAATGGATAAAATTGATGTGATTCTAATTATGTCGGTAAACCCCGGTTTCGGTGGTCAGTCTTTCCTGCCATCAGCATTAACCAAGCTTCGTCAGGCGCGAAAACTGATTGATGACAGTGGTTTTGACATTCGCTTGGAAATTGACGGCGGTGTAAAGATTAACAACATTGCCGAAATTGCCGCCGCCGGAGCCGATACATTTGTAGCCGGTTCGGCAATATTTAATACTGATGATTACGCCGCAACCATTACAGCCATGCGTGCAAACCTGGAAGCTTAATAGCAGTAGTTATCTGAGGCTATACCTTTTCACCATAAGCTAGGTCGCCCGCATCACCTAGGCCGGGTACGATATAAGATCTAGGGGTAAGTTCAGAGTCTATTGCGGCTGCCCAGATAGTAATGTTTTCAGGTAAGTTTTCCTGCGCAAAACTGATTCCCGCCTCGCTGGCAATAACAGTAGCGATGTGAATATGTTTGGGCTTGCCTCTTTCCAGCAGGGCTTTATAAGCCAGTACCATCGAGGCACCGGTAGCCAGCATTGGATCACACAAAATAACGGTTTTACCATCGATTGTTGGGCTGGCCAAGTATTCCACCACGACTTCAAACGAATCTGAGTTACCATCACCATGGTGTTTTCGATAGGCCGAAATAAAGGCGTTCTCCGCGCCGTCAAAAACATTCAAAAACCCCTGATGCATGACCAGTCCGGCACGCAGTATAGTTGCCAGAACCGGCTGTTGTTCCAGCACCCTGCAGTTACTAGTGCCAAGCGGTGTGGTGATTGGCTGGGTGATATAAGTTAGCGTTTTGCTGATTTCATAGGCAATAATTTCACCCGCTCGTTCCATGTTTCGACGAAACCGCAGGCTGTCTTTCTGAATGTTTTTATCTCGAATTTCTGCCAAGTACGCATTCAGAGCGGAATCCACTGTGCTGAGGTTTCGTACCTTTGCGTGCATGAAGTAGCTTCCTGTTGGTATGATCTTATCAGGCGTATTCTATCAGCCTTCTGAATAAGCGACAGCTGATTCCCAACCTAGCTTGTAAGCCAGTTTATTAGCTTTCTTGACTTCTTTTTTAGCTTTTTTAAAGTTTTGGGCGTGCTTATAGAGCTCAGCGGAAGTTAAATACCATTTAATCGATTTAGAGCGGTTTTTGTTACCCACTATCAGAAACTCTCTTGCGGTTTTAAGCTCATCATCACTAGCTTTCGTATTAAATGCCGCATAATTGGCCCAGTCAATCATGGAGTCCGGATTACCCGAAAGAGCGGATTGTTTAAGCCACTGTTCCGCTGTTTTATCAGAATTATTAATGTAATGATCTGAGCTGAGCAAGTCATATGTCTTTCGTGCTGCAA
>JAKITK010000031.1 GCA_021648125.1 Lysobacterales bacterium | reverse complement strand
CCCAAGGACTTTATGCGCTGCGTGATGGATGGATTAAACTTCACCATGCTAAATGAAACGCCCTGTGCGGAGCCGCATGCAGGGTGTTGTGGAAGCTGGGGGAGAGAACCCCCCGGCTATCCGATTAGCTGCTTGCATGCAATACCTCGGCTGTTTTACCTGAAGAGTCTACTGCAATCTCTATTTTTTTACCCTCATTGGTAACTGCTTCAATATAGCAGCTGGTAGGCCAGCTACCACGAAGGAAACCGAATGTAGCATATGCACTTTTTATTTCTGAGACCTTAATGTTTTCAACAACAAGCAATTCTTTGCAGAGACTGAAGAGGGTATGAATGTTGAGGGGGACAGAACAAATTACGACTAATTATTCCAGAGATTTGTTTACTATGGTAAGGAGGCTCCGTTTTTGGGCTTCTTTGTTTTAGATCTACAATCCGTATGTACTATCTTGTTAACTGTTGTAGGTAATATTGTAAGAAGCACATGCGGATAGATATGGAGCCATAAGGCGTTTGTAAATATCACCTAGTGGAGCCTTCGGTAAATCCGAGGTGGGTCATTTCGTTTATCAGTTAAACAAATTTTTCACATTATCTGCAAAATTCAACCATTTTTCCTTTAAAGTGATACGAATTTCGATATCCATACTACTGAGGATACAGTTTCCGTGGATAATGATTGTTTGTGCGTTTTCATCGGTGCTGCCAAACACACTTTGATTGAGTGAGGAAAGATAACTTGAGGTTTTGCAGACTACACGTACATCTTCAGGTACATAGATGATGTTGCCGGTGAGCAGGTTGAACATCTTTATATGCACGACGGGTGAACTGAATACTGCATCCGTAAAATCAAGTGTGAAGCTGCTTAATACGCTGGTTACTTTGATTTTTTCAGGTACTACCCAGCGCCCGCTTTGTTCTGCGGACGACAGAATCTTCACGAATTTTTCGTGGCCGCTGAAATCATCGTCAAAATAATTTTTATCTGATGACAATTTGTCTGCCTTGGTTTTCTGGTATTGATTGTCGGTGTTCAAGTCGAGATCTGCTACTTGCTCCAGCAAGATATTTCGGTCTTCTGTATCCATCGCCAGGTCAAGTCTGCTTTCAAAGGCATCTAGTGTAATTTCCTGGTGGGCGTAGTTCATCACTAACTGGTCTATAACTTCTTCTCGAATATTTTTAATTGGGCGGTCTTGTGTTTTTATTGGCATGGCTATCCCCAGCAATGGTTAAAGTTTATAAGTATTATATTTAGTATATGCAATTTATAGGCCATTTAATAATTTGCTGTATTTACAATGAGATAGATTTTGGTTGGTGTGAGGGTCTTCGAATATGGCTCAAATTTTGGTCATTTTGACCAAAGTTCTCTGCTATTCCTACGATGTTTCAATCATTCTCCGGTCTATTACGATTCCGGTTTGAATTGTGTACAGGCAATAATTATTGGAGGTTCCTTGAATCAGACCTGCAATATGTGGTGGACGCATACACGATATTCAAATTAATAGGAATATGCGCTATAGTTGATAGCAGTGATGGGTATTATCGTTGGGAGTATTGCCATGAAGTCATCTAATATTATACTCTTCAAAATCGAAGTAGATTCAGCCGTATGAAAATTAGCTCAAAGTATGTAGGCACGAAATTCAAACAACATCGAATAGTTGTGAGCTGGCGAGATACGATGAATTACGCGGCTGCCGTTGACGACAATAATGCGCGCTATTTTGACGACCAGCAGCAACAGGGAATTATCGCTCCACCAATGTTTAGCGTGGCGGCAACCTGGCAGATAGTCGAGAACCTGGGAAAATATATTGAAACAGAAGGTTTCCCGCTTGAAATATTATCCACTGCGGTGCATAGCAGTGAGTTTCTGGAATTTCATGCACCGATAAAGCCGGCAGATGAACTCACCATTCATGGTGTTATTGCCGCGATATTGCCGCACCGGGCAGGCACCTATATCGTTTTTAAGTTTGCAGCGCTTGATCAGCATGGCCAACCGGTATTCACAGAATATTTCGCAGGCATCATGCGTGGTGTTGAATGCGTAGACGGCGGGGCCGGTGCTGAGGCACTGCCGGCTATACCGAAAGCGCCTAAAGCCAGCAGCTCGAATGGTTGGGAACAATTGATCAGCATCGATGCCTTGCGTGCCCACCTGTATGACGGTTGTGCAGATATTCACTTTCCCATTCATACCTCGCAGAGATTTGCCCGCAAAATGGGGTTGCCGGGGATACTACTGCAGGGTACAGCCACTCTGGCATTTGCCGCACGGGAGTTGGTCAATCGCAATGCGAACGGAGACCCCGGCAGGTTGTGCGCGCTTGGTTGCCGTTTTTCCGGCATGGTTTTTCCGGGAACTGATATCAGGGTTCAGCTTTTAAACTGCGTAAAAAATGGTCCGCACTCTGATTTATTTTTTCGTGTTGTTGGCGATAAGGGCCAGCTTGTTATCAAGGATGGCTATGCGAAGGTATTAAAATGAGGAACAAACTATGAGTTGGAAGACACTGGATCAAACCTGGCACTATATCGAAAAATGGGCAGATGAAACACCCACAGCAGAGGCTATGGTGTTTGCAGATGAGCGCGTAAGCTGGAAGGCTTTCAAGTCCGACATGGATCGCATCGCGCTGGCATTTCTGGATATTGGCGTGCAAAGAGGCGACCGGGTGGCTTTTCTATCCATGGCACGCTGTGAGTTTCTTAGCACTTATATGGCAGCCAACAAGGTGGGTGCGGCCTGGCTGGGCTTGAATCCAAAATTTACCCTAGATGAACTACGCTACCAAATAGGTGACAGCAAACCGAAAGTGCTGATTGCAGTGCGTTCGTTTATGGATATCGATTTATCTCAGCACATTAGCAGCCTGATGGCCGAATTCCCGTTTATCAGCAAGGTGCTTATCATCGGTGAAGCCCTTCCCGATACAGAGTGTTTTACGGAGTTTGTTAACCGTCCCCGCCAGCCTTTTCAGAGTCTGCTGGACGCAAGGCTGGTGCTGGGAGGCGCCAACGACAGTGCTTTGCTGATGTATACATCGGGCTCTACCGGGCGACCCAAAGGTGTTGTCCACACACATAAAAGCATCATTGAAAATATTAAAGTGGAAGCCATAAGGTTCTGCTTACATAATCAATCACGGGCGTTGCTGCATTTCCCGATCAACCATGTGGCTGCTGATGTAGAGATAGGTTTTGCCGCTATCATGGCGGGTGGTTGCAATGTGATGATGGATAGTTTTCATCCGCTTGAATCCCTGCAAATGATCGAGCAGGAGAAAATCACCCTGTTAGGCCAGGTGCCGGTTATGTTTTTGCTACAAATGCAACAGCCGCAATTTAAGCAAACAGATTTTAGTAGCATTGAACATTTTATCTGGGCAGGTGCGGCAGCGCCGAAGATACTGGTTGATGTGTTGACAGGTATTTGCGCAAAGACCGGGGCCGCGCTTGTTACCGGCTATGGTAGTACAGAACTCTGTGGCTTTGTCACCTATACCGAAGCTGATACTGACCCGTCGACCTTAGTTAATTCTGCCGGCAAAATTGCAACACCTTTTGAACTGAACATTGTTGATGAAACACGCCAGCAGTTGCCAGATGGGGAAGTTGGTGAAATTGCCGTGCGTGGGGCGTTTATGTTCAAGGAATACCTGAACAAACCAGCAGAAACGGCGCAGGTGCTTGATGATGAGGGCTGGTTTTACACCAGTGATATGGCGTATAAGGATGCGCAGGGCTACATTTTTATCAGTGGGCGGAAATCAGAAATGTACAAGACCGGCGGCGAAAATGTGTTCCCGAGGGAAGTAGAAGAGGTGTTGGAGAGTAACCCAGGCGTGCTCTTTGCAGCTGTGATTGGTGTGCCGGATGATCTTTATCAGGAAGTAGGTTGGGCTTTTGTTATGCGCCTGCCAGGTACACAGGTGACCGAACAGGAGCTACTTGATTGGTGCAAGCAGCGTTTGGTCAATTTCAAGGTCCCAAAGAAATTTCTACTACGCGCCTCGCTGCCACTGCTGGCTACCGGCAAGGTCAACAAGGTTACGCTTAAACAGGAAATTTCTGAGCTGTAGCAGGGAGCAGCTCTACTGTTCGCGATCACAAATTGTCAGTTAAAAGAGGCTGTAATTTAAACAAAATGGCCCCTGAATGGGGCTTGAGTTATAGCTGATGTCGTGATTTTAATATTGCCATAGCTTTCTTAAGTGTCAATCCGCGCGCTTGCAGTAGCACTAGAAGATGAAACATTAGATCAGCGGCTTCATTCAACAACTCTTGATCATCACCCGCGACTGCAGCAAGGCTGGTTTCAACACCTTCTTCACCAACTTTTTGGGCAATGCGTTTTATTCCTGAGTTGAACAATTCAGTGGTATAGCTGCCTGCAGGTAAGTCATTTTTGCGGGTATTAATCAGGCGCTCTAGGCTGGCAACAAAGGCCAGCTCCGGAGTGCTGTTGTTATCGAAGCAGGTATCAGCTCCAGTATGGCAGCTTGGGCCCACGGGTTCTGCTAGAACTAACAGGCAGTCATTGTCACAATCTGAATAGATTGATTTTAGCTTGAGGTAGTTGCCAGAGGTTTCTCCTTTGGTCCATAGTGCTTGTCGGCTGCGGCTCCAGAAGCTTACTTTATTGCACTTCAGAGTGTGTTTTAAGGCGGCTGGATTCATATATCCCTGCATTAGCACGCGACCATCAAAACTGTCTTGAACAATTGCCGGGATCAACTGCTGCATTTTTTCCCAGTCTAGGCTGTTAATATCTTCGGGTTTTGTAATTAACATGGTCTAACCTCAATGCCGGCAGTTGCCAACTGGTTTTTTAGTTCGGGTATTGGTGTTTTTCCGCAATGAAAGACGCTTGCAGCAAGGGCTGCATCCACATCGGCCTGTTCAAACACATCGATAAAGTGATTGAGCGTGCCTGCGCCACCGGAGGCGACTAATGGAATTGGTAAAATATTGCGGGCGGCTGTTAGTTGTTTTAAGTCATAGCCTGCACGGGTACCATCTGCCGACATGCAATTGAGTACGACTTCCCCGGCACCACGATCGACAACTTCGGCCAACCAGTCCATGGTTTTTCTTCCGGGTGAACGCATCGCATCCGGTGTACCGGTATGTGAACGCACGGTATATTGCCCACCGCATGCAATGGAATCCACACCGATGACCACGCACTGACTGCCAAAGGCAGTGACCAGTTCATTGATTAAATCGGGGCGTTCCAGTGCCGGTGTATTTATAGATATTTTATCAGCGCCCTGCGCGAGCACCTCGGCGGCATCCGCTACGCTGCGTATTCCTCCGGCAACACAAAAGGGAATGTCGATGGTTTTAGACACCCGGCGCACCCAATCAATATCTACCCGGCGACCTTCAGGGCTGGCGGTAATATCGTAAAATACCAATTCATCGGCACCCTGATTACGGTAGTTGGTTGCTAGTTCGATTATGTCACCTATAACCACATGGTTGCGGAACTGTACGCCTTTGACTACCTGACCGTCTCGGACATCGAGACAGGGTACAATTCTGCGTGCAACTCGCTGGCTTATCTGGCTCATGCGAGGATTTCCAGAGCTTGATTCAGACTAAACGAGCCTTCAAGAAGGGCTTTTCCGGTAATCGCATAAGCTGCACCGGTTTGTTTTAACTTTTTCAGGTCGCGCAAGCTGGAAACCCCACCCGATGCTTGCACCACAAGTTGCGGATAACGGTTTACGATTTGGAAATACAATGCCGTATTGGGTCCTTGCATGGCGCCATCACGACCAATATCAGTACATAAAAGATGCTTTAGCCCGTTTTCTGAATACAGGTCGAGTAGTTCCCATAAGTTTTGCTCACTGCCTTCGGTCCAGCCATGGCTGCGTGGCCAGGGGATTCCCTTCTCATCAAAGTTGATATCCAGACCGGCAACCAGTGACTCGCGGCCGAATTTTTCCAGCCAGTGAATGAACCGCTTTGGCTGGGTAGCACATACTGTACCAACAATGACCCGATTGGCACCGCCATCCAGGCGTTTTTGTATATCCTCGCGGTCGCGAACACCGCCGCCGGTCTGGACTTTCTGGGTGAGTTTTTTCATTAGTGTGAATAGCGCGTCGCTATCCGCTGCATTACCGTCGCGGGAGGCTTCCAGATCAACAATATGTAACCACTCAGCTCCGGCATTGGCGTATTCGATGGCCAACTGAGAGGGTACTTTGGGGTATACAGTGCATTGCTCGAAATCGCCATAGCGTAGGCGCACACACTGCCCGTCGAGCAGATCAATAGCGGGAATTATTTGCATGTTATTTCCATGAAGTTTTTTAATAGCTTGGCACCCGCCTTGGCAGAGCGTTCCGGGTGAAATTGCGCACCATAGAAATTACTCTGCCTGACCAGTGCGCTGAAAGCTTGGCCATGGTTGCTGCTGGCCAGTGTCCATTCTCCCACAGGGGCGGCGTATGAATGCACAAAGTAAAACCATTTGCGATTGAGAGCATCACTAAAAGGGTCAGCGTTCAAGCAATCGATAGTGTTCCATCCTATTTGCGGTATCCGCAGCCCCGGTTTTTTTTTCAGTAGGGTCAGGCGGGTGGGGATAATACCCAATAGTTCAGTATCGTCCTCTTCGGAGGATTCAAAAAGCAGCTGCATTCCAAGACAAATGCCAAGCACCGGTTGTTTGAGTTCGCGGATTACTTTGATTAACCCATGTTTGTTGAGGGTTAGCATTGCCTGCCCGGCAGCACCAACACCGGGAAGAATAACCCGGTCAGCAGCTTGGATAACTTGGGGGTCTGCAGTAAATACAGGCTCTATACCAAGCCTCTGCAAGGCGTGTAGCAGTGATGCGATATTTGCACCGCCACTGTCGACTACGGCAATAGTCATTATAAAATTCCTTTGGTGCTCGGCATCTCAAAACCCTGCTTTGCCAGCGCAGGGCGTAGCGCCCGACCAACACCTTTGAAAATAGCCTCGATCATGTGGTGAGTGTTTTCGCCACTGACTTTAATATGAATGGCAGCCCCCAAGGACTGGCTGAGTGAAGCAAAAAAGTGTTTCACCATTTCGGTGGAAAATTCACCCACCTGATCACGCGGGAACGCCGCTTGGAAAACAATCGCTGGTCGCCCCGAAAGGTCTATTGATACTTCTGCCAGTGATTCATCCATCGGCAGTGAAAAACCATAGCGGCCAATACCACGGCGGTCGCTTAAAGCCTGATTGAGCGTTTGTCCAAGTGCCAAGGCGCAATCTTCAACCGTGTGATGCTCATCAATTTCAAGGTCGCCACGGCAGTGGAGCTGTAGTTGGAAACCCCCGTGGCTGGCCAGTTGATCCAGCATGTGGTCAAAAAACCCGATGCCGGTACTTATTTTGCTGCCATCGCTGGCATCGAGGTCTACTTTAACTTCGATTTCAGTTTCATTGGTCTTGCGATGGGTTTCCGCTTGCCGCGGTTTGTTGATTAGCAGGTGGCAGATATCCGCCCAGCTCAGGCTGTCATCATTACCATCACCAATTAAAAGTCCGTCTATACCCATATTTTCTGCCAGTTGCAAATCGGTTTGCCGGTCACCGATAACCCAGCTGTCGTTAAGGTCAAGTTCTCCGGATTTAAGGTAGTCCAGCAGCATGCCAATACCCGGTTTACGGTTGGTGGAGTTTTCATACTCGAAGTGGGGGTCAATATGTTCAGCCGTAAATACAATTCCCTGAGAACGAAATATAGCCTGCATTTTTTGGTGCGGTATATCAAAATCCTGCTGTGGATAAGCCGCTGTTCCCATACCATCCTGGTTGCTAACCATAACTAGCTCATAACCGGCTTCCTGCAGTTTTAACAGTGCAGGAATAACGCCATCAAACAACTCCAGCTTTTCTAGGCTATCGATCTGCTTGTCTTCCGGTTCAGTTATTAAGGTACCGTCCCGGTCGATGAAGAGAATTCTGCGTTTTCGTTGGTTCATGTGGTTTTCCATGTATTTAGTGCAGTTTCTAGGCTATCAAGGTCGCTGTCACTGCCGACCGATATACGGATGCAGCCCTGCAACATGGGTTCGTTGTTGAAAGCCCGCAGGATGATATTGTGACCTCTGCAATAGTGCATCAGGCCGCTGGCATCCTCGAGGCGTATGAGGATGAAATTAGCATCCCCGGGCCAGATATCAGTGATATAGTTCTGTGCTTTCAGTATTTTTATTAAGCGTTGTTTATTGTTTGCCAGTGCTAGTAGCTGCTGTTGTTGCAAGCTCAGAATTTCAGGCGCTAGCAAACGCTCGGCCAATTCAATCACTGGGCTTGCCAGCGGGTAGGGTGCAATGATACGCCCCAGTAAGTCGATAACCTCGTGCTGGGCGATTACGCTGCCACAGCGCAGACCGGCGCCGGCCCAGGCTTTCGATAAAGTACGCAGTACCACCAGGTTATTGTATTCAGCAACCAGCGAGCAAAAAGAGGCTTTGCTTGAAAATTCAGCATAGGCTTCATCAACTACAACCAATGCGCTGCCATTTGCAGTTTGAAGAATTTTTAGCAGGGTGGCTTTATCAATCGAGTCACCCGTTGGATTATTCGGAGTGGTTAGAAAAACCAGTTTAATGGGTGTGTCGCCGGCCAAGGTTTCCAGCAGTTTGTCGGTATTCATACTGAAGTTATCTGCTAGCAATCGCGGGATCGAAACCACATCCACACCCTGAGTTTGGGCGGCAATTCGGTACATACCAAACGCCGGGGTGCATTGTAATATAGCATCTTCACCGGCCCGACAAAACACCCGGGTCAGCAGGTCGATGCCCTCGTCACTACCACGGGTCACTAAGAGTTGTTCCCGCTCAATCTGGTAGAGACTTGCCAGACGCGATACTAACTGTTGCGGCTGAGGCTCGGGGTAACGGTTTAATTGTGCGTCTGGCAGTAAAGACCACGGGGATTCATTCGCATTCAGTAACACACCCTCGTCCGGCGCTTCGCTGCGGGCAGAGGAATAGGGCTTCATTGCCACAATTTCCGGTCGCGCAAGTTTACTTATGCTGGTTTGTGGGCTCATCTTTTTGCAGTTCTATTAATTATACTGAGACGGGATGTAACCGCCATTTTATGCGCGTTCAGGCCTTCAACTTCAGCCAGTATCTCAGCTGTAGGGCCAATTAACTGCAAGCCACTGCGACTGGCTTCCTGCAGGGTCATGCGACGCTTGAAATCACTCACGCCAAGGGCACCATGTGAGCGTGCCCAACCATAGGTGGGTAACACATGATTGGTTCCAGAGCAGTAGTCACCGAGGGACTCCGGGGTCCAACGGCCGATGAATACCGAGCCTGCATTGTTGACCTGCTTTGCCAGCTCACGCGGGTTGCGGGTGTTAATAATAAGGTGCTCAGGTGCATAGTCTTCGGAAATTTCCAGTGCCTGCTGTAAATCATCAACCAGAATAAACTGAGCCGACTGTAATGATTGCTTAAGGATTTCCGCGCGCGGGGATCTTGCCAACAGGCTTTCAATTTTAGCCATTACCGCAACCGCAAGCGGCCGACTTTCAGTAAGCAAAAGCGCCTGAGAGTCCGGCCCATGCTCAGCCTGTGAGAGTAAGTCCCAGGCGATAAATTCCGCACCGTTGTCAGCGAGTGCATATTCATCAGCAATCACCAATACTTCAGATGGGCCTGCGGGCATATCAATAGCCGCACCCTGCGGGTCTTGCGATACTTGCTGTTTAGCTTCGGTTACCCAGGCATTGCCGGGACCGAATATTTTATTGCAACGGGGAATGCTTTCGCTACCATAAGCCATGGCGGCGATGGCTTGCGCACCACCCACACAAAAAATCTGATCAACGCCGGCATAGCTAGCCGCTGCTAGGATCTCACTAGCAATCTTGCCGTTTGCATCCGGCGGTGAGCACATAACAACTTGGGCACAGCCTGCGAGTTTCGCCGGTAGTGCCAACATCAATACGGTGGAAAGCAGGGGTGCGCTGCCTCCGGGGATATACAGGCCTACCGGGCTCAGCGGTTTATAGCGGACTTCACAGCGGATACCCGGCGCGGTTTCGACTTCTGTATCTATGGGCATATCAGCGCTATGGAATAAACGAATACGCTTACCGGCATCTTCAATGGCTGGGTATACTCGCCGATCGACCGATTGTGTTGCCTGAGTAATTTCCGTCTGAGAAATACACAAAGATTCTACCGGGGTTTGGTCAAGCTCTAAAGTAAGCTCCGCAATGGCTTGGTCACCGCCCGTACGGACTTTGGTAATAATCTCGGTGACTGACTGACTGCGCCCGTCATCGGTGTTTGTCGGGCGCTGCAGTAATTCCCATTGCTGTTTTCGGTTCAGTATTGACCATGTTTTCAGTGTCAATGATTTATTCATGCCAACATCTTCTCAACCGGTAATACCAGAATCGCAGATGCACCCGCAGCTTTAAGTGCTTCGAGGTGTTCCCAGAATACGCCTTCACTACAAACTGCATGCACTGCAACGCGATCTTGCGTCCCCTCCAGTGGCATGATCGAGGGGTTTTCAACACCGGGAAGCAGGGCAGCGATTTCTGCAACGGCTGAACGCGGGGCATGCAGCATCACATATTTGCTCTTCATGGCCTGTAATACACCACCAATACGCGCCAGCAATTGATCCATCAGTAGCTGTTTTTCAGGCGATAACTCGACAGCTTGTCGATATAACGCTGCTTGGCTTTTATACAGCACTTCAAGCTCCACTAGGTGATTTGCACGAAGAGTAGTGCCGGTTGAGACTAGGTCTGCAATAGCATCAGCAGTCCCCAGACTAGGGGCGATTTCTACCGAGCCGGATAATTTACTAATTTGCATGCTGATGCCTTTTTCAGCCAGTAGATGCCGGGTTAAGGCAGGATAACTGGTGGCGATGCGTTTTCCCTGTAACTCTGAGCTATTTGTGATGCTAAGTGACTCTGGAACTGCAATGGATAGTTGGCATTGACCGAAACCGAGTAGCTTTAAACACTCCAGTCCATCGCTTGCTTTGCGCTCAAGCATAACTTCATAGGCGATATTTTCGCCGACAATACCCAGATCACAGACACCATCAAGTAGCATTCTGGGGATGTCATCATTTCGCACCAATAGTAGGTCAACTGGGAAGTCTCTTCCATACCAGAATAACTTATCTTTACTGCGGGAAAATTCAAGCCCGCTGCGTTTTAATAAGTCCAGCGACTTGTCTGAAAGTCGTCCGGATTTTTGAATCGCAATTCTTAGTCTGCTCATGCTGTTTTCTCCAGTCTTTCTAGTGCGGTTTTGTAGCCACCAGCACCCATTTCCATAAAACGGGAAACGCGACCGATTGTAGTTACACTTACTCCAGTCAGCTGGTTTATTTCCCGATACGATTTATTTTCAACTAACAACTGCACTACACGCCAGCGATCCACCATGGCCTCAATTTCTGCGGGGGTGCAGAGGTCTTCTAGGAAATCTTTGATTTCACTCGGTGTTTGTAATACTAACAGCGCCTCTGATAACGACCGCGCGGCTGATTTTAGATTAGTTTTTTGTATTTGGTTGTATTGTTTCATGGATTTTGATCTCGCTTAATGTATTAGCGTGCTAATACGCTAGTATGTTATTACAGTCTTTCTCAGAGCGCAATAACAAACCGAAAAATTATTAAAATTATTGTATTCCTGTACAGCCAGTTAGCATGAGTAACACATTCGTAACATTTAGGATTTACACTTATTACTAATAAGAGCTAGTAAGTTTGAGTGTGGCCAGGGGAAATGCGGGTAAAACTGATGAGAATGAAACAGATTCCAAAACAGGTAGCTAAACTTATTGCCAAACCCATCGCAGTTATGGCAATGCTGGTTATTTCAAGCGGCAGTATGGCTGCGGTCAATGAGCAACAATTTCAGCAATTGCTAGAGCAGATGAATAAAATGAATTCGCGCCTAGATAAGTTGGAACAGGAAAACGCCAGCCTCAAACAGACCAATAGCGAATTGCGCCAAACAAATACAGTGGCGATTGAGCAATCCAGCCAAATGGAAGAAAAGCTAACGGGCGTTGACCAACGCGTGGAGGCCGTTTCCTGGGCAGAGAGGATTCGCTGGAAGGGCGATTTCAGGCCACGCTATGAATATATTGATGCCGAGGGGCGAGAGACCCGTAATCGTAATCGAATCCGGGCTAGGGCAGAAATAATTGCAGAAATATCCCCGCAACTGATCGTTGGTATTGGGTTGGCAAGCGGATCTGAAAGCCCAGTCTCCACTAACCAGACGCTGGGTGCTGGTGGAACCACAAAAAACCTAAGTATGGATCTTGCGTATTTTGACTGGCAAGCCACGGATAAGCTCGCTGTGGGTGCTGGTAAATTTAAAAACCCAATCAATCGAACCGGGGGCCATGCCCTGATGATGGATTCTGACTGGCGGCCGGAGGGGATTAATATGCGTTGGGAAAACAGTAAGTTGTTTGTTAATTCAATGTTCAACTACTTTGAAGGTGATAGTAATAGAGGCACCAAGCCCAGTTATTTTGTTCAGGCAGGAATCAACCTGCAACCAACCGATGCGCTGCGCCTGAAAATCGGTGGTGGTTATAGCGTGATGGCCGCATCTGGGAATTCATCTTTTTTTGGGGATGATGATTTCTTTGGTAATAGCTTTAACCCGCTGACCCTAAGATACCGGTATGACTATAATGTATTCCAAGGTTTTGCAGAGTTGGGTTTTAGTTTGTTTGAACTGCCGGTGCTGATTTTTGCTGACATCATCCACAACTCTGAAGCTCCGATCAATAATGATGGCTACGCCGTTGGTTTTCGCCTGGGTAAAATTAACAAGCCGGGGGAATGGGATGTCCGTCTGGCTTATCAGGATTTGGAAGCCGATTCGACTTTTGGCTTAATCACGGATTCTGATTTTGGTGGCGGCGGTACTGATGTGCGCGGTTATATATTCAGAGGGGGCTATGGTATTGTCAAAAACTGGTCCGCCAACATGACATATATTCATTCACAAAATAGTCTTGCTGCCGGTGATATCAAAGATTTTAGGCGTTTGCATTTGGACTTAAATTTCAAGTTTAAATAGGCAGCGTTGACGGCGTGATTCAGGCTTGAACAGGGTTTGATTGCCACCCGCGAGCTTTAAATTTTGGCCAAAGGCAGGATAATTCGAAAAGTACTGCCGGTGCCGGCCTGGCTTTCAATTTCGAGTCGGCCATTATGTTTTTCTACCACATGCTTAACGATCGCCAGACCCAGACCGGTGCCGCCCTGGGTGCGGTTGCGCCCTGCATCTGCGCGATAAAATCGTTCGGTCAGGCGGGGGATGTCACTGGAATCAATCCCTGGGCCGTTATCAACAACCTCGAACACGGCAGCCCCTGCTTGTCTGACCCACGAAATGTGAATGTCACCGCCCGCCTGAGTATAGCGCACAGCATTGGCGATTAAGTTACCAAAAGCGCTTTTTAGATCGCGTTTTTTGCCCGGAATAATCAGGGTTTTATCAATGCTATAGTCAATTTTGTGTTGGTCAAGCGATAACTCAGTGGCGGTCTGGCTCAATTCATTCAGTAGCAGGGATACATCCACCATGGCAGTGATAGTTTTGGGGCTGCCAGACTCATCTTGTAAACGCGCCAGCTCTAGCAGGTCGGTCACTAGGTCGTTCATGGAAACAGTTTGTTTATACAGGTTTTTGAAAACTTCATGGTTAGGGTCTGTCAAATCAGCTTTGAGTACTTCCAGATAGCCGTTGAGAACAGTTAAGGGGGTGCGTAATTCGTGGGAAACATTGGCTACAAAGTCATGCCGGATCTGGCTTTGTAGTTGAATTTTTGTGATATCAGTAAACGCTAGCAAATACTGATCTTCGGAGTATTTTAGTAACTGCACGCGGAAGCTTAGATTATTATCTACGGGTGATGTGACTTTCAGGTGGTCGGCCTCCAGTCCACGGGATTCAAGCCAGTGGGTGAATTCCGCTTGTTTAAGTGCATCACATACCGAAGCGCCAATATTATGCTGGTCAAAGCCGAGGCTGTTGACGGCTGCCGGGTTAAATTTTAGTAGATTGAACGCCGCATCAATGAATACCAAGGGTTCGGGAAATGCATCAGTGGCATCAAGTAATGCGGAAAACTTTTCCTGCTGCTCGGTGGATTGTGTAGTTACACGCCGTTGGTTGATATTTAATGCCGTTCGTAAATATTTGGGCGATTGAAATTTGGCTGGTTTTGTCTCGGAATCAGAAATCAGCCAATTAGATAGTCTGTGGCTAATGGATATATACCAGGCCAGCCAGGCAGCCAGAGCAATTGCTAACAACAGCAAGATTTGACCCAGAAACCAACCAAGGCCAACAGCTACAAAAAGGCTTATGCCCAGTGTGAGCAGGTGTTGGTAGAATGATTTTTGTGCTTGCTGCATGGGGTTTATAAATTCATATTAGAGGAAATTCTGCCTGATCAATAACAGGCTTTCTGATTTTAACCGTATTTGGCAATGCCTGTGCTGAAAAATTGCCGGTAAATCGAAGCTATGCAGAAAAGTGAATCTATACCATACAGGACTAAAATGGTACTATATGCAGATGTTAAGGATCTCAAAAATGACCGATTACGCTATCCAGATGATGGTCAGTCTATACCGTGCGGATCAAATGGAGTCGGGGGCACTATTAAATACGCAAGTTCTAGCGGATCGTGTGCATTTAGAAACCCCGACTGCCAGTAAGGTAATGAAACTTTTGTGCCAGCAACAACTGGTTCAATCAATCCGTGGTGCACATGGCGGCTATCTATTGGTGCGTTCAGGCGAGCAAATTTCTGTAGCGGAAATCATTGCCGCAATTGAAGGTCCAATCGCAATGACGGAATGTTCGATTGAAGATAATCTGTGTGGTCAGCAGTCTGTTTGTGGTTTGAGTGCCAACTGGCGACGGATATCAGAGGCGGTGGCAGAGGCATTATCTGGTGTCAGTCTGGCCGATATGGCAGGTCCGGTAGATCCCCGGAAAATTCCCAATTTACACATACAAACACTGACCCAATAGGCAACAAAGCAATGTCGAAACAAGCCTCCCAAATAGACCAGCTGGTCGCAGCCAAATATAAATATGGCTTTGTCACCGATATAGAAACCGAAGGTTTGCCCCCGGGTCTGGATGAAAGCACTGTGCGAGCGATTTCTGCGTTTAAACAAGAACCTGAGTGGCTATTGGAATGGCGTCTGGCAGCCTTCCAGCACTGGCTTACACTAACGCCTCCAAATTGGGCAAAGCTGGATATTCTACCCATAGATTTCCAAGCGGTCTCCTATTATGCAGCGCCCATACAAGATAAAGACCGGCCGCAATCACTGGATGAAGTCGACCCCAAGCTACTAGAAACCTACGAAAAGCTGGGGGTGCCATTACATGAACGCGCGCGCCTTGCAGGGGTTGCGGTAGATGCTGTGTTTGATTCGGTTTCAGTGGGTACTACCTTTAAGAAAGAATTAGCCGAAGTCGGAGTAATTTTTTGTTCGTTCTCAGAGGCGGTGCAAGAGCATCCAGAACTGGTTCGTCAGTATCTAGGCAGTGTTGTTCCGGTAAGCGATAACTTTTTTGCCTGCCTTAATTCGGCGGTATTTTCTGATGGTAGTTTTTGTTATATCCCCAAAGGTGTGCGTTGTCCGATGGAGCTTTCCACCTATTTTCGTATCAATGCGGCAGAAACCGGCCAGTTTGAACGCACGCTTATTATTGCTGAAGAGGGCAGTCAGGTTTCCTACCTGGAGGGCTGCACAGCACCCATGCGGGATGAAAATCAATTGCATGCAGCTGTAGTTGAACTGATCGCACTGAAAGACTCTTATATTAAATACTCCACAGTGCAAAACTGGTATCCCGGGGATGAAAACGGTGTCGGTGGTATTTATAATTTTGTAACCAAACGCGCTGATTGTCGTGAAGACGGGGCTAAGGTTTCCTGGACACAAGTAGAAACCGGCTCAGCATTAACCTGGAAATACCCATCCTGTGTCTTGCGCGGTGACAATACCACCGGTGAGTTTTATTCGGTTGCCTTGACCAATAATTACCAGCAGGCCGATACTGGTACCAAGATGATTCATTTGGGGAAAAACACCCGTAGCAAAATCATCACCAAGGGAATTTCCGCCGGCCACGGGCAGAACACTTACCGGGGGCTGGTGCATGTCGGTAAAAACGCGACCGCTGCACGAAATTACAGCCAGTGTGATTCCATGCTTATCGGCAAAACTTGCGGGGCACATACTTTCCCCTACATCGAAGTTAAAAACCCTACAGCCCAGGTTGAGCATGAAGCCACCACTTCAAAAATTGGTGAAGACCAACTGTTTTATTGCTTGCAGCGCGGAATAAGCGAAGAGGATGCGATTTCCATGATCGTGGATGGTTTCTGCAAAGAAGTTTTTCGTGAATTGCCAATGGAATTTGCGGTTGAAGCTAAAGCCCTGCTGGAGATATCACTCGAAGGCGCGGTTGGATAACTTAAGAAATACCTGAATAGAGATGAAAAAATAATGAGCGCGATATTAGAAATCAAAGACCTTTACGCATCAGTAGAAGGCACAGAAATCCTTAAAGGCCTCAATTTGACCCTTAACACTGGTGAAATCCACGCCATTATGGGGCCGAACGGCGCCGGCAAAAGCACGCTTGGAAATGTCATAGCCGGAAGGGATGGCTATACCGTAACAGCAGGTGAAGTATTGTTCAAAGGTAAGGATCTTTTGCAACTGGATACCGAAGAGCGTGCCTGTGAAGGCGTATTTTTGGCGTTCCAGTATCCGGTCGAAATCCCCGGTGTGAATAACACTTACTTTTTACGCGCGGCACTGAATGCTCAGCGGGCTTACCGTGGAGAAGCGCCGATGGATGCTGCCGCATTTTTGCGTTTGGTGAGGGAAAAACTCAAAATCTTAGACCTCAAAGATGATTTGCTTAAACGCGCGGTTAATGTAGGTTTTTCCGGCGGTGAAAAAAAGCGTAATGAAATATTTCAGATGGCGGTACTTGAACCGACCTTGGCGATACTTGATGAAACCGACTCCGGTCTTGATATCGATGCCTTACGCGCGGTAGCGGCCGGAGTGAATGCGCTCAGAGATGCTGGCAGGGCAATGCTGGTAATTACCCATTATCAGAGGCTACTGGATTACATTGTTCCGGATGTTGTGCATGTGCTGGCGGATGGAAAAATTGTACGCAGCGGTGGTGCTGAGCTGGCATTGCAGCTCGAAGAGAAAGGCTACACCTGGCTGCAACAAGAAGACCAACAGGTGCTGGAGAGCTCCTGATGGCTGCGTTAGCACTGGCTGAGTATGTAAACGCAGAGCTTGCGGCCGAGACTCAGTCTCTAAGCTGGCTACACGACTTGCGGACTCAGGCTCAGCAATCTCTGCAGGCACATGGTTTACCGGCAGAGGGCAGTGAGAACTGGCGTTATTCTTCCTTGCGGAGCCTGCTGCGAAAACCTTTGTCTGTAAGTACAGATGTAATCGTGGATGAGCAACAATTACTCAGTCTGGTAGCTTTGGAAAAAAATGACTTCCGTATGGTATTTGTGAATGGCCTGTACCAAGCCCAATTGAGCTTGGTACCAGTTGACATTCAAATAAGCTCACTTGCCACGGAACTAAAGCAGCAAAATTTAAGTGCTTATTTTACTCCATTGCCGGAGGCAGTTGATGCAGGTTTTAGCTGGTTAAATGCTAGTCGTTTTGAAGATGGCCTGTATATAAAACTAGAGGATAACCAGGTCGTGGAACAAACCATTCACCTGATTCAGTTATCCGTAGGCGATGTACTTAGTCATGGCCGACATATCATCGATCTTGGCGCTGATTCTAGCTTAAGTTTGAACGAACATTTTGTTGATCTTTCAGGCGTTGCAGCAGGTGGTTTATTAAACACCCAAATGCATATACTGGTCGGAAAAAATGCTCGAATGGACTGGACTCGTACTCAGGCCTTGGGCAGCAAGTCGATGTTGGTCGATAGAGTAGATTGCCAATTATCGAAAGGTGCACAGCTTCACTGTACACACCTGGATGTAGGTGGTTTGTGGATACGGCACGATTTTAATGTGGAACTTCAGGGCGAGCACGGTTTTATTCAAGTTGATGGTGTTGTACTGGTACGCGGTCGTCAGCACACAGACTTCCATACCCGTATTGACCACCAAGTAGAAAACTGTACCAGCCGTGAAAATTTCAAATGTATCGCCGATGGTCGCGGGCGTGGCGTATATAACGGGAAAATACTGGTACAGCCCGGTGCTGATGGAAGCGATAGCGCCCAGAAAAGCGCAAACTTACTGCTCTCACCGCATGCTGAAATCGACACCAAGCCGGACCTGGAAATTCTTGCAGATGATGTTATTGCCAGTCATGGGGCAACTGTAGGTCAGCTGGATGAGGATGCCTTGTATTACCTGCGCACGCGCGGTATTGATGTGCCGCTGGGACGCAAAATGCTAATGCGGGCTTTTTGTCAGGAAGTAATTGATCGAGTAAAAGCGCCTGTAGCCCGCGAGCAGCTGGCTGGCAAACTGGATCAGGTATTTACGCAAATGGAGATAACTTAATGCCGCAGTCTGATCTACACAATAGTGCGGTTGGTGGCTGGGATGTCGGTGCGATTCGTTCAAACTTTCCTATACTTTCTCGGAAAGTCCACGGCAAACCATTGGTTTATCTGGACACTGCAGCATCAGCGCAGCGGCCGTCTGTGGTTATTGATGCCGTGACTAATTTTTATACCGGTCATAATGCCAATGTTCATCGCGGGGTGCACACCCTCAGTCAGGAAGCCACTGAACTGTGGGAAAATGCCCGGGAAAGCATGCGAGAATTTATCGGTGCTGCAAGCTGCCGGGAAATCATCTTCACCCGCGGCATGACTGAAGGGGTTAATTTAGTGGCCCAGAGTTTTGTTCGCCCACGGGTTGGTCAGGGCGATAAAATCATGATTACCGCAATGGAACATCATTCTAATATCGTGCCCTGGCAACTGGTGTGTGAGCAGACGGGTGCCGAATTAGTAATTATTCCGGTTAATAACCGGGGTGAGGTGGAGTTGGAGGCTTTTGCTGAGATGCTCGATGAGCAGGTGAAGATGCTTGCAGTGATGCATGTTTCCAATGCCCTTGGCAGCATTAACCCTGTAGCTAAAATGTGCCGGATGGCCAAGGAATATAACATTCCAGTACTGATAGATGGGGCACAGGCTACGCCACATCTACAGGTGGATGTGCAGGCTATCGATTGTGATTTTTACTGTGTTTCCGGGCATAAAATGTATGGCCCCACAGGTAGTGGGGTTTTATACGGTCGTGAGAATCTACTGGAAGCAATGCCGCCGTATCACGGTGGTGGTGAAATGATTCGTACAGTGACTTTCGAAAAAAGTACCTGGAATGATTTACCCAGTAAGTTTGAAGCCGGCACACCAAACATTGCCGGGGGAATTGGTCTGGGTGCCGCGGCGCAATTTATCCAGGGTATTGGCAGGGAAAACATTCGGACTTATGAGGCCGATTTGCTGAACTACGGCACTCGCCGCCTTGAAGAAATTGATGGTTTGCGCATTATCGGCACAGCTGCTGAGAAAGCCAGTGTTATGTCGTTTATTATCGAAGGCACTCACCCGCACGATATCGGCACCATTATTGATCATGCTGGGGTTGCAATCCGTACCGGCCATCATTGTGCCATGCCCATTCTCAAGCAGTTCGGGGTGGTGGGCACAGCTAGAGCATCGTTGGGCATGTATAACACTCGCGAAGAAATTGATGTTTTAGTTGCGGCAGTTGAAAAAGCCTGTGTAATGCTGCGATAAGTTTTACACTAGTAACATGGTTCTTGATCAACTTTATCAACAGGCGGTTCTAGCGCATAATCGCGAACCTAAAAATGCCTTTGTGATGAAATCAGCCACGCACTCTGCCTTGGGTAACAATGCCCTTTGCGGGGACGAGTTGCAGGTATATCTTGATGTGCTTGATGAAGAAATTAAATCCGCAAGTTTCAACGGTGATGCCTGCGCGATCGCAACAGCTTCGGCATCCATCATGACTGAGTGGCTCGGTGGGCGATCAACTGAAGATGCGCGCGCAGGGGCTGAAGCGTTTGAAAATATGTTGTTTGACCGGCCTTTTGATCGTGATTTTATCGGCGAGGGTGTCTTGTTGGAAGCGGTGGCAGCTTTCCCCAGCCGAATTAAATCAGCTACTCTTTGTTGGCACGCCATGATTGCAGCTCTTGATGGTGTAGACGAAATCACAACCGAATAATATAACGCCAATCCCCTGGAAATCATAAAATGACTGAATGGACCCGTGTCTGCAGTATCTCCGAATTACCCGAAGGCAGCTGGAAGGTTGTCGATGTGGAAGATGTTCTCATTGCAGTGTTCAATGTTGCCGGTAAATACCACGCAATAGAAGACATCTGCACCCATGACGGTGGTGAACTAGCCAGTGGTAAAGTCGAAGGTTGTGAAGTTATTTGCCCGCGTCATGGCGCGCGTTTCTGTCTTAAGACTGGGGCTGCTTTAACTCCGCCAGCCTATGAGCCGGTTGATGTTTTTCCGGTAAAAATAGAAGCTGACAGCCTCTGGACCCGAGATGATCGCTGGGATTAAATCACCCACCTCAGACATTCCTTTGACACTCCCCAAGCACTAACAAGATAGCGTAAATACCGAAAATAAAATTAATTTCAAAATCAAGTGAGAGGATTCGGCTATTCCCGACAGTAGGTATATGAAGGGATTGTTAATACACAATCAAACATACAGGGGGGAGCCTGTAGGGGTAGTAGGCTCATGAGCACAATGGGGGTTCTGCTCAGGGGGCAAGGGCAACTGGAAACAGTTGCCCTTATTTTTGCCTGTAAGATTTTCCAGTTAGGTTTGTCTATTCGATTTAGTCATTCGCTCTAGGTCTGTGAACGCCAAGCCATTTCCCTTACACCTAAGCAGGCACTGATTCATATTAAAAATAAATAGCGGGTATCTGGATAATCTTGTGATCAATAACTTCGATTCTTTCGGAATTATTGACTAGAATCCCAAATTTGCAGTTAGTATCTGCAATAAAAATATTTAAGGCAGTTAGTATTCTTTTGTTGATTTTAGCCCCTAATTTTATTTCTACTAGAATATACCCAAATGGTCCATCGATAATCAGGTCTATTTCAGATTGAACTTTTGTCCGGTAAAAATTAAAGTCGAGATTGGTTTGCAGTGTTGATTTTCCACATTGTCTTGGACCTAACACAGCGACAGCGGAAAACACTCCCATCAGAGATTATATTTTCCCCCTATAAAGCGCTTTTTAATCCGTCATAATTAAGGTCTAGCTTTAAAATATGCGCATGTCAATAAGGGAGCTGAGCTTTGTTAGGGTATTGATAGACAAGCATCGGGTCGAATCACAGCAGCCGGAATCGGTAATTAGTTTATAATATACCTATCGAATCAATTAAATGAGAACAATACTTTGACTACTGCTACTCCCTCGACCGACGGACTCAGTCCCCAGCAAGTTCACGACCTGGTAATCACTGTGCTTGAAGACATGAAAGCCGTTGATATCAGCATCATAGATGTTAAAGGCAAGAACAGCCTGACCGATGAAATGGTGATTGCTTCAGGCACATCCAGTCGCCACTTATCTGCATTAGCGGATGATTTGGTTAAAAAAGCCAAACAAGCTGGTGTCCCACCTCTGGGTGTTGAAGGTAAAAATGGCTCAGACTGGGTATTGGTGGACTTAAATGATGTCATTGTGCATTTAATGCTGCCGCGTGCCAGATTATTTTATAATCTTGAAAAACTTTGGTCCGCCAGCGAAGCACAGCGTAAAGAGAGCTGAGCTATGCGCCTTCTGGTAGCTGCAATTGGCCAGAAAATGCCAGCCTGGGTAGATCAGGGGGTGATGGAGTACCAGAAACGATTTCCCCGGCATCTTGATTTTAAAATTCGCGCACTGCCTCTACCTTCACGCCAAACCGGTCAAACGCTTGAGCGACTGCAACACAAAGAAACCGAGTCCTTATTAAAAGCCAGTGCCGGTTGTTATCGCATTGCGCTGGATGAAAATGGCAAACAATGGACTACCCGGAAACTGGCCGGACAGCTTGAGGGCTGGCAAATGCAGGGTGAAGACATTGCGTTTTTAATTGGTGGTCCGGACGGTCTTAGTAGCGACTGCCTGCAGAGCTGTAGACAAAAATGGTCGCTTGGATTGTTAACCATGCCACATCCATTGGTCAGGGTAATGCTTGCTGAACAGCTTTATCGTGCCTGGACAATTACGACCAACCATCCCTACCATCGTGAGTAATTTGAACATGGCCGGAGCTAAAAATACCGTTTCTAAGCTTATTTTAGCTTCAACTTCACCGCGCAGACTAGAATTATTACAGCAGCTAGGAATTATGCCTGAAGTAATAGCGGTTGATGTTGATGAGTCACAGCTTGTGGCTGAGCCCTGGCAGGATTATGTTGTCCGCATAGCGCTGAAAAAAGCCCGGGCGGGTGTGGGGATAAGTACCGCTGGTGTGCCGGTTCTCGGTGCTGATACTTCAGTGATAGTAGATGACAAGGTTTTGGGTAAGCCGGATTCTTGCGTGTCAGCTGAAAAAATGTTGACCTTGCTGTCAGCTCGCAGCCACCAGGTGGCAACAGCTGTTGTGCTAGCTTTGCCGGGGGGTGAGTATTTACAGGCCATGAGTGTCAGCCAGGTTAGTTTTGCCCTTATGCCGTCCGCTTTTATCCGCAGCTATTGTGCCAGCGGTGATGCTATGGACAAAGCCGGCGCTTACGCAATCCAGGGACAACCCGCTGCCTTTATAGAACGCTTGGAAGGTAGTTACTCCGGGGTCATGGGGTTGCCCTTGTATGAAACCGCGAGTTTGCTTCGACAAGCCGGTGTCGCATGGTACGATGCGCTGAGTGACAGTGGTGCTAGCGCATTTTAATGAGTGACTAATAGACCATAGCCCATCCGGATTTAATGCTTCAGTGGCAAACGAGAAATATAAACAGTTATGAGTGATGAGATATTAATCAATGTAACCCCCAGTGAAGCCAGAGTTGCGCTGGTTGAAAATGGCTTGTTACAGGAAATTTACCTAGAGCGGGTGTCGCAAGACAGCTATTTGGGAAATATATATAAAGGCAAAGTCTCCCGGGTGTTGCCGGGGATGCAGGCTGCATTTATAGAGATTGGTTTATCGCGCACGGCTTTTTTGCATGTCTCAGATATCATCCGTAAGAGCCCGGAAATTGAAGAAACCACCGATGCAGCTGAAGAAACACCTGAACCGCAAATTTCAGACCTGGTTCGAGATGGTGAAGAAGTGGTTGTCCAGGTTATCAAAGACCCGCTTGGTACCAAAGGCGCACGACTGACTACCAATGTTTCAATCCCCTCGCGTTATCTGGTGTTTTTGCCGGGCACTGAATCTATCGGCGTGTCGGTGAGAATTGACGAAGAAGGTGAACGCGATCGCCTGCGCGCAATGATGGTCGACCTTTGCGGTAGTGAACATGAGCACGGTTATATTGTGCGCACCAATGCCGATGGTGTCGAAGCCCATGCGCTGGCCACCGACAAAGTCTTCCTCGGTCGCCTGTGGCAGGATATTCAAGAGCGCATTCGACAGGCTGTGCCGGGAGATTGTGTTTATGATGATCTTTCCTTGCCGGTACGCGCCATGCGAGACTTAATGCATGTAGATATTGAAAAAGTCAGGATCGATGATCTTGAGGTAACTAATCAGGTGCGCCGCTTTATCCACCGTTTCATCCCTGACTGGCTGGATCGGGTGGAGTTTTATTCTAATGAAAGACCCATCTTCGATCTCTATGGGGTAGAAGATGAATTAGAACGGGCATTGGTCAGCACGGTTTCGCTCAAGTCGGGAGGCTATTTGGTGATTGACCAGACTGAAGCTATGACCACCATTGATGTCAATACGGGCTCTTATACCGGCCACCGTAATCTTGAAGAAACAGTTTATAAAACCAATCTTGAAGCGACTGAAGCGATTGCCAGACAGTTACGACTGCGCAATTTGGGCGGGATTATCATTGTAGACTTCATCGACATGCTTACCGAGCAACACCGAGATATGGTTCTGGCAACCCTGAAACGCGCGTTGTCACGAGATAATGCCAAGTTTACTGTTTCCGACATTACCCCTCTTGGGCTGGTGGAAATGACTCGCAAACGCACCATCGAAAGTCTTGAGCACAGGCTTTGCGTGCCTTGTCCAACTTGTGAGGGTCGGGGTGTGATCAAGTCAGCTGAAACGGTCAGTTTGGAAATTATCCGTGAAATTATGCGTTCAGGACGGCAGTTTGAGGCCAGCAAAATTATGGTAATGGCATCATCAGCCGTTGTTGATGTCATTCTTGACGAACAATCAACCACTGTTGCCGATCTTGAAGAAATTCTGGGTAAGAGCATACATTTTCAGCGTGAAGACCAGTATGGTCAGGAAACCTACGATGTAGTTTTGCTCTAAAACTGCATTAAACGCCTGATGAAATCCTATCGATGAAACCCCTCTATCGTCTATATCGCCGCAGTTTGTCCATTTTTTGGACAGCCGCAACCATTGTGCTGGTGTTGTTAGCAACGCTGGCTGGTTTGGCAGAGTTATTACTACCCTACACTGATAAATATCAAGATGAGATAGAAACTCAACTCAGTGAATTAGTCGGTCAACCGGTTCATTTCGACTCTATTAGTGGCAGCTGGGATGTCACCGGCCCGCAATTTATCCTAACTAATTTGGGGGTGTTTCCTCAATCTGCTCAAGCCTCAAAACCGGTGCTGTTGATCAATCAGGCAAGGGTGAAGTTTTCATTGCTGGATTATTTACGGCCAAATCGTCCGTTTGCCCGCTTTGAGGTTGTCGGTGCTGAGCTGGAACTGCTTCGGGACCAGCGCGGAGTACTTAAAATATCTGGAATGCACTCAGAAACACCGATGGAATTCAGTAAGGCACTTGAGCTGTTATCCGCGGTTGAGGAAATTCACCTCAGTGATACCCGCCTGGCGATTGTTGATGAAATCAGCGGCTTTAGGGATAAGTTGACTGCCAGTAGTATTGAGATTCAGTATCGGGATAAAGTTTTTCTGGCCCGCTGGCACGCTGTGCTTGGTGAAAAACTAGAACAATCCGGTTTATTCCCTGCTGAGTCTAAAGCAGACAAAGTTGATGGGCGCTTAAGCCTGCGCTTGAATCAGAGTAAACCGCAGTCATTGAGGGTTTGGGCGAAGTCTTCCATTAATAATCCTGGGCAACTGCTGACTTTACTGCCTGAAGAATGGCGCAATACAACCAGTGGCCATATACAATTGGAAACCTGGTTAGAATGGCGAGCGGGGGAGCCTTTACAGGCACAAGGAAGGCTGGATGCTTCTCAGTTGCGCTGGAAAATGCAATCTGATGATCAGCTGGCGCAACTTGATGAGCTGTCAGCAAACTGGCGATTACGCTATGTAAACAAACAACAGTGGTCATTGTGGCTGGCGGATGTTGTAGCCCTTAGCAATGAAGAAAGCATGTTTGGTAGTTCTTTAACAATGCTGCTTAACCCGGATGATACCACGGGTTTCCACCTTGAAGCCGAACAGCTTGACCTTGGGTTTACCCAATCTTTATTGATGCCTTTGCTGCGAAAATTTGATTTGGCCGCGAAATTTTCAGGCGAGCTAAAAGGTAAATTAAAACATCTGTTGTTAACAACGGATACTGCCGGTAGCATCGATTGGTTGGAACTTAGTGCTGAGAGTGTTCAATTGGCTAATTCCACCGGGCTTTCCGCAGTAGGGCCGCTAAACCTGGAGGCTAATTTCCAGGCTGGCAACGGTTCCATTATGCTGCACGGCACAGACATTGAGTTTTCTTGGGATACGATTTTTTCAGCACCTCAGCGGTGGTCGCGGTTCGATTGTCACCTTGATTTTTCGACACAGGCGATTGTCTCATGGCAGTTACAAACGCAATTGTGTGAATTGCAAAATAATGATTTTAATCTAGGTTTGCAACTGGGTATGTTGCAGCCAGCAGATAGCAATGATTCACCACTGATTGATGCACAAGTCATACTCCACCAGGTTCAGGCCTCTAGCCTGCAGCACTACTGGCCGGAGAAAAAAATGCGCAAAAAGGGAGTGGCCTGGTTGAAAAAGGCTTTTTCAGCCGGTGAAATTCGTCAGGGTCAAATCCAGTTGCTCGGGGAGCTCGACAGGTTCCCCTTTAGGCAAGGTGGTGGAGTTTTCAGTGCAAGATTGCCAGTGCATGATATGAGCGTAAATTTTCACCCTGATTGGCCCGGTTTGCAACATACCGATGCGGTGATACACCTTGAGGATTTACGTTTGTTGGTACATGGCAGCCTTACGACGGAAGGAATCACCATAAACAATGCCAGTGCAGTGGTTGATATGAGTGGGCGTTTAAAAGTAACCACTGATTTCCGCAAAAATATTGACGCTGAGGAATTACTTGACTACATCCATACATCGCCATTGGAAGAAATTATGGGCATTGATCTGGATGCCTTCACCGTGGTCGGGCCTGTAAATGCCAATGGCCATTTGAAGTTTTATTTTGATGGTCGCAAAGACTGGTTTGATGTTAATGGTCAGGTTGATTTCGACGGCGCTGTATTTGAGTTACCCGACTGGGAAGTTAAGCTGGATAATATTCAGGGTGTTCTCAGCTGGTCAGAGTATGGGATTATTGCAGAAGACATTGAAATAAATTCGGGTGAAGCACCGGGTATATTGCAGTTGCGGGCAGGCCCTGAGCTTGCCGAGGGCAATATTCTGGAGGCAAACTTAAAGCTGAGCGCGCCTGCGAAAACCCTGTTGCCGGGAGATTTAGCAGAGAACTTAGTTTTCCCCCAGTATTTACAGGGAGAAACGGACTGGGACATCAGCGTTCTAATTAAGCAAAAGGACCAAGACGGTATTTTGCCTCTGAGCCTGGATATTCGTTCAGAACTTGAAGGCCTGAGCATAAACTTACCTGCGCCACTGGAAAAAGCAGCGGCAGAAATCTGGCCCACGCATATTCATTTGCCAATTCAGGGCGTAGATCGCCAGCTGGCCATTCGCATGGAAAACCGGCTTGGATTTAAACTAACCCTTGATGATAGCCGTAGCCGGGTAGAAGGCTTTAGAGTTTTATTGGGCGATGACAAAGTGGCTGAACCAAGGCGGGGGTTTTTCAGCCTTGGTGGGCTCGCCAGAAAATTTGATCTGGATGGCTGGTTGGTCTTGCTACCCGGTGAGGAAGACTCCACATCAACGATGTCACTAAAGCTGGGTGATTTTTCTTTTGAAGCTTTAAAGCTCAGATTTCTTGATGCCGATATTCCGGATACACGGTTAGAACTAACGAAATTAGGCGATAGTTATATTGCAGATTTTTCTGGCCCGGCTATCGAAGGCAGGCTGCATCTGCCCGGTGGCGAGCGCAAAGCACTAGTTGCTGATTTTGAGCATTTATATCTTCCGGTTGTAGATGAATCGGAAAATACAGATGTAGATGCAGGTGTAGAAGAAAAAATGCTGGAGCTGAATCCGGCTTCTTTACCACCGATGCATCTTTATGCCCGAAAGTTTTCCTGGGGTCACCTAAAATTGAAAGAGACCCGAATTGAGACTTACCCCTTAGATAACGGTTTGCACATTGAACGCCTAGAGGGAACTTCCGGTAGCGTTCACTTGAGTGCTTCCGGCGACTGGCTGGAAACCGCTGTGGGTCAAAGTACAAGTTTGGATGTCAATATTACTGCAGAGAACTTTGAGGAAATACTCCAGGTGTTCGACTTTAGTGCGGGTATCACCGGTAGTCAGGCGATGGTGAGTTTTGATTTAGGCTGGCGTGGCACACCACTGGATATTGACTTTAATAGCCTGAATGGCAGCATAAAAATAGATTTAAAGGGCGGCAGCTTAAAACAAGCCAATCCAGGTGCCGGGAGGCTGTTAAGTCTAGTAAATCTGCAGGCTTTGCCGCGGCGGTTAATGTTAGATTTTCGCGATGTTTTTACCGAGGGCTTTCACTTCGATTCAGCCAAAGGTTCGTTTAAGATTGAAAATGGTGTCGCCAGTACCAATGATGTAAAGATAAAGTCACCTGCTGCCGATATTTTAATTTCCGGTTCAACCGATATGCAGGCGCGTGAATACGATCAGTTGATACGCGTGCGCCCTGGGGTTGGCTCGGCCTTGCCGGTTATTGGTGCAATTGCCGGTGGTCCGGGTGGTGCAGCTGCCGGGCTTGCTTTGCAGGGCTTATTCAAAAAAGCCTTAGGCGAGGCTACCGAAGCCGTTTATACAGTGAGTGGGAGTTGGGATGACCCGCAGATAACTAAAATTGACAAAGCGCCGAAAAAACCCAGAAAATCTACTAATAAATCCAATTAATAAACCCGAGAATCAAAGCAGTAAAAATTCTCGCAGCAGGAAAACAACACCATGAGTGGAATGATTGAAATAGCAGAACAACAACTGCTTCAGCCTACTGGGCTTCGGCAGCTGGACCTGGAGCAGGTTTTAGCAAAGTTAATGGGGCCGGCGATTGATTTCGGTGACCTGTATTTCCAAAAAAGCTGGTCTGAAAGCTGGGTGCTGGAAGACGGCATTGTTAAGGCGGCATCTCACTCTGTAGATCAGGGTGTAGGTATTCGCGCGATCTCCGGTGAAAAAACCGGCTTTGCCTATGCCGATGAACTACTACCTGCGGCATTAATTCAGGCAGCTGGAACCGCGCGTGCAATTGCTCGTCAGGGTCAAAATCGACAAGTACAGAGCTGGCAGCGACAAACTGTTCCCGCACTCTATTCAGCAGCCGATCCTTATGCGGGCCTTGATGCACGGAGCAAGGTTGAATTGTTGCGCGAGATAGATGTTTATACACGGGCACTCGATTCTCGAATTAAAGAAGTTACTGTTTCAATTTCAGCCAGCCATGAAAACATCTTAATCGTTGGCAGCGATGGTACTTATGCGGGTGATATACGCCCGATGATTCGCCTCAATGTCAGTGTGATAGTTGCAGAGAATGGTCGGCGTGAATCAGCTTCTGCGGGCGGTGGCGGACGCTTTGGACACCAACGACTGCTGCAGAATGATGCTTGGAAAGAACAGGCGGATGAAGCCGTTCGTCAGGCAACAGTCAATCTGGAGGCGGTGGATGCCCCGGCCGGAATGATGCCGATAGTGCTTGGGCCGGGTTGGCCAGGTGTTATGTTGCACGAAGCCGTTGGGCATGGCCTTGAGGGTGACTTTAACCGCAAGGGCAGTTCGGCATTCAGCGGTCGTATTGGCGAGCAGGTTGCCTCGAAATTGGTCACTATAGTGGATGATGGTACCTTGCCCGATCGTAGAGGCTCTTTGTCTGTCGATGATGAGGGCGTTGCCAGTCGCTACAACACATTGATAGAAAACGGCGTTCTCAAGGGTTATATGCAAGATAAACTCAACGGCCGGTTAATGGGCGTTGAAAGCACCGGAAATGGTCGCCGGGAAAATTTCGCCTGCCTACCAATGCCACGCATGACCAATACTTATATGCTGGCTGGGAAAAGTGAACCCGGCGATATTATTGCCAGTGTTGAGGATGGGCTTTACGCGGTTAATTTTGGCGGTGGGCAGGTTGATATTACTTCAGGAAAATTTGTTTTCTCTGCATCTGAGGCCTACCGTATCCGCAAGGGTAAGATTTGTGAGCCGGTAAAAGGCGCAACCCTTATCGGTAATGGTCCGGAGGCTATGGGTCTGGTGAGCATGGTAGGTAACGATTTGGCGCTGGATAACGGCGTAGGTGTTTGCGGCAAAGCCGGGCAGAGTGTTCCGGTTGGTGTTGGCCAGCCCACTATTCGCATCGATGCTATGACGGTCGGTGGTACGGGTTAATGCTTATATTATTTGCATTTATATGTATATGTATATTGATTCTTAGCTGGCGCCGGGGATGGTCGGTAATTCCTCTTGTAGATCAAATTCGGCGAGCAGCCGAAACAGGCTGCGAGCGGCTGCTGGCGGTTTTTTATGCGCGGCTTCGCGGCGGGCATTACGCACCAGTTGGCGTAGTTGCTGGCGGTCAAAATCATGATTTAGAGCGCACAAGTGATTTACCATCGGGTCGCCAGTGGCAATTAAACTGTCACGCCATATTTCCAGCCGATGCTGGCGCAAGGCTTCTTCGCGGGCAAATTCCTTTGGTTGTTCAATAGCCATGCGTAAAGAATCGAGATCAAGCTGGCGTAATTGTTTGCTAAGAAACATGGTTTCCCGCTTACGCGCACCATGGGACTTTATTTTGCGGGCTTTGGTGATTTCAAAGATGATGTCTTCGTCTAGATCCACGCTGGAAAGTATTTTTTTCAGCGTGCTGGCTTTCATCTCGACCAGTTCACGCGCCAATAAAAATATATCGTGCGCTTCACGCTTACGCTGTGATTTGCTAATTTCTTCGGCTGCATCCAAGGGTGCACCAGTATCTTCAGGTTTTTGAAATGTCATCAGTAACGACCGTAAATAGTCCACTTATCCCCAGCGTTGAGCTGGATAAATTAAATGCCATCGCTGAAACAGTGCTGGCCCAGGTGAAGAGTTTGGGATGTGCAGCCGGTGCTGTCAATCTGCACGCGCAGCAGGGCGTGTCTGTGAACGCCCGGCTGGGCGAAATTGAGACCCTGGAATACCATAGCGATCGGGGTTTATCCGTGACCGTATATCGCGATAAGGCCCGAGGCACTGCCAGTACCGGTGGTTTACGCAGCGACTCGGTGCGTGACTGTGTAAGCCGGGCCGCCGATATCGCCCGCTTTACCCAAGCAGATGAGTTTTCCGGTTTGCCGGATAAACAAGACCTGGCAACTGAGTTTCCCGACCTTGGCCTCTGGCATCAACAAGATATTGCCATTGATGATGTCATTGCACGCGCCAAAGCAGTAGAAGCCGCCGGGCTTGACTATGATTCCCGCATTGTTAATTCAGAAGGTGGCAGTTTTAGCGTCAGCCAAGGGGTTTCATTGTTGGCCAATAGCGATGGCTTTAGCGGCGGCCGCTGGAACACCAGCTACAGTCAGTCTTGTTCTTATATTGGTGAAGATAAAAAGGGCATGCAGCGCGATTATTGGTATGACGCTAAACATTCAATGGCGGAATTAGATGCGCCTAAAGTCACCGGAGAAACCGCGGCAAAACGAACCCTCGCCAGACTGGGGTCAAAGCCGATAAAAACCGCAAGCATGCCGGTCATTTTTTCGGCTGAAGTTGCTGCTGGTTTAATTGGACACTTTGTTGCTGCTATTTCTGGCGGTAACCTTTACCGTAATGCAAGTTTTCTCACGGAGCGTCTTAATTCACAGGTTTTCCCCTCCAGCGTTAGCTTGCATGAGCAACCCTTATTAGTTGGCGCTGCTGCCAGTGCATGTTTTGATGCGGAGGGCGTTGCCACCCGCGAGCGCGAAATTGTCCGCAAGGGCATGCTCGATACTTATCTGCTTGGTTCGTATGCCGGGCGTAAGTTAGGCATGAAAACTAGTGGCCACGCCGGTGGGGTGCATAATCTAATACTCAAAGCTAGTGGAATTACTAGCAGCAACTTGTTAGCCGAAATGGGAGACGGTCTGTTGGTTACCGAAGTGATGGGGCAGGGGGTTAATATTGTTACCGGTGATTATTCCCGCGGAGCGGCCGGTTTTCTGGTGCGTAATGGTGAGATTGTTCATGCAGTTGATGAAATCACAATTGCTGCCTCCCTGGAAGATATGTTTATGAACTTGATTGGGCTAGGCACCGATATCGAAAATCGCGGCAAAATTCAAACACCCTCTATACTAATCCGCGAAATGATGGTGGCAGGCTCTTAGATACACAATTCATCTGATCTAGCACTAAAAGGTAGGAATTAACCAATGGTAAATCTGTGTTTAAATTAATCCGAATAGTTGTTCTATTGACAATTCTATTGTTAGTTGCAGTCAATACACTCATGGATAACTCGCGGGCCACAGACTGGGAGCGCCCGCTGTATGTCAGCATTTACCCGCTGTTGGCGGCTGGCAACAATAGCGCGGAATCACGGCGCTTCGTACAGCAGTTAAAGCCTCGCACTTTCAAGCCAGTGGAGCAATATTTTGTTCGCGAACTAAAGCGCTACGGGAAAAATCAGCAGCAGCCGGTGATAGTTACTCTGCACTCGGTGGTTCAATCACAGCCACCAGTGCTTGAAAATGGCGCCGGTCGTGTTGCAGTCGGTATCTGGAGCCTAAAGATGCGTTATTGGGCCTGGAGGGCAGCCGGCTCTGTAGAGGGTGTTCCCGGGGATGTACGCATCTTTGTCAGTTACCATCCAGCAGCTCGAAAAGATTTGCTCGAAAGATCTACCGCCCTCAGAAAAGGCTATATTGGACTGGTAAACGCCAGAGCCAGTCGTAGCAGCAATGCTAAAAATAATATTATCATCGTCCACGAGTTGTTACATACGCTCGGTGCCAGCGACAAATATAATCTAACCACTGGCCAACCGTTAGCACCGCAAGGCCTTGCAGACCCTCGGCGCAGGCCACTTTATCCGCAGAAAATCGCCGAAATTATGGCTGCGCGGATTCCGTTGTCTTCCAGTCGCTGGCGTAGCCCGGCTAATATAGGCCAGACTATGATGGGATTAGAAACCGCGACTGAGGTCGGGTTTCTAGATGACTAATCGAAAAAGCTAACCGCCTCGGTTAAATCTACCCGGGTGGTTCGCGCCTGATTAACTGCGGCTGCTGGGTCGGCATAACCAAAAGACATGCCGAATAAGATGCCAAGCTCATCGGGTAATTCCAGTATTTCCCGGACAGGGTCCGGAAACTGACCCAGAGCGCCTTGCATGCAGTTATCAATACCGGCTTCGCGCATAATCATGGACAGGCTTTGTGCATACACGCCCAAATCCACCGCGCCCATGATGCCCAGATATTTCTGCATGCAGAAAAACGCCACATGGGGGGCATCAAAAAAAGCCCAGTTCCTGGCCATGGATTGCATGCGTGCCTGTTTATCGGTTCGCTCGATCCCCAGTGCCCCATATAAGGCGTTGGCGGAACCGAACTGACGCTCACGGTGCTCGTTCTGATATTTTGGTGTCCAGTCAAAATCCGGATTGGGTTGCTGACCGGACATAAGCGTTTTCATAAAAGCAGATTTTAGTTTTTCTCGGGTATTCCCGGAAACAATCAAGGTTTGCCATGGCTGGACATTGCAGTTGGATACCGCTTTCTGTGCCAGTGTAAGCATGGCCTCTAATTTCTTAGCCGGAATTTCTTTATTGGTGAAAGCTCGTATCGAAGACCGCTTTGTGAGTATTTCTGCAATTGTCATGCTGGATCCTGTTTAAATTTAGATGATATTGAGTGACTAAGAATACAGGAATTTAATCTAATTTTCCGACTGAGAACAATACTCGCACACACAGCAATGTGCTAGTTAGGCATAAGTTGCTTTATTCGCACAAAATCAGCGAGATAGCTTTGCATAACTTGCTAGGAATGCACTGATCTAACAGTGGTATTCAAAGCCTAAAATTGTCATAGGCTATGCCAAATTACTTTATTCGAGTGATTTTCGGATTGACCACCTTTCAGGTTTGCACCTACAATGGGTGTATATCCACGGCGAATATCAAACGCCTTCATATAAACATTTACCAAGGTGTGACAATATGCAATGCCCTAAATGCTCAGGTAGTATGGAACTGGTTTCCTACGATAAAATTGAAGTAGACCGCTGTACCGACTGCGGTGGCCTGTGGTTCCAGCCGGAAGAACTCCGTGCGCTACGGGATGATATCTGGATGGCTGACTATGTTATCGACAGTGGCGACAAGTCCGCTGGTAAAAAAGCCAATACCCAAAGAGACTACAGTTGTCCTGATTGCAACGATACTATGCTTCAAGAATCTGATCACGAGCAATCCCACATTATTTATGAGAGTTGCCCCAACGGTCACGGTATTTATCTTGATGCCGGTGAGTTTACCGATATTGTGCACAAAACCTTCTGGGATAAGTTTAAGCGCGCGCCTAAATAGGCGTAATAACAGTGATAACTAGTAACATATGAAACCTTAGTTAATTTGAGATTCTAATCTAAAGAAATTTTTTTAGAAAAAAACAAACAGAACTGATTGACTGAAAGCCACACTTTATATTAGAGTGTGCGAGCTACTATTCCATCAACATATTTTTCAACCCATTGAGACTACGCATGCTAAATAATAGAAAGATTACCTGTCTACTGTCTTTAGTCGTTATTGTTACTTTCGCCAGCCTTTCAACTCAGGCAGTCGCGCAAGGTATCAATAGCGTCATTAAAGAAGGTGAACGCCGCGCAGATGCTGGAGCTTCTGCACAAAAAAAGGTTGATTCAGTCGCCGACCAGACTGATAATATCGTTAATGACTACAGGTCAGTGACCAAGGTTGTAGATGGATTGAAAATCTACAATGCCTTGTTGCAGACCCAGCTAAATAATCAGAATGCAGAAATGCAGTCATTAACTACATCTATTGGCAATGTCGCATTAATTGAACGCCAGATTGTCCCGTTGATGGTGCGGATGGTTGATGGTTTGGAAGAGTTTATTAAGCTAGACACTCCATTCTTGATGAAAGAGCGTACCGAGCGGGTTGCCCGTTTGCGTGAAATGATGGAGCGCTCTGATGTCACCGCAGCAGAAAAATTCCGCCGCGTTATCGAGGGTTACCAAATCGAAAATGACTACGGTCGTACCATCGAAGCTTATAAAGGCTCAACTGATGTTAACGGCAACGAGCTTGAAGTTGACTTTTTACGCGTAGGTCGCGTAGCGCTGATGTATCAAACAGTTGGCGGTGGAACAACCGGTGCCTGGGATGCAACAGCCGGCTCATTTGTTGAATTACCACCTGCAACTTACAAAAAACAGATCGCTGCAGGTATCAGGATCGCTCGTAAACAAATCGCACCGGATCTGCTTATCGTCCCGGTTGCCGCACCTACAGGGGCAGTGCAATGATTAGCATGATTAAAAAAATTAGCTTAGCCGGTGGCCTGATACTGGCTGTATCTTTTTCCGCACAGGCAGCAACTGCGGTTTCACTTGATGAGCTTCTAAAGCAAGTTAAGTCAGGTAGGGTTGCCGATGCTCGCGCCAATGAAATTAGATTGAAACAGTTTCGTTCTAACCGTTCACAGCAGGTCTCTAAACTGAATGCCGAAAAAGCTGAGCAAAAGCGTCAAGAAGCAAATTCCGTGCGTATGGAAGCCGAGTTTGAAGTTAATGATGCTCGTATTATAGAGCTGGAAAGAGCTTTCCAAGACCGCCTCGGTGGTTTAAAAGAATTATTTGGTGTGTTACAACAAGCTTCAGGTGATGCACGCGGTCAGTTTGAATCTTCTCTAACTCAGGTGCAGTTTTCTGATCGTACCGATTTTCTGCTGAGTTTTGCCAAGAAAATGGGACAGTCAAATAAACTTGCATCGATTGAAGAAATCGAACGCCTGTGGTTTGAATTACAACGGGAAATGACTGAAACCGGCAAAGTTGCAACCTTTACTGCTAATGTTGTTAATGCTTCCGGTGAGGAAAATCAGCAGCAAGTTACTCGTATTGGCGCTTTCAATGTGGTTTCTGAGGGTAAATACTTGGAGTTCATACCTGAAACCGGTCGTCTGGTTGAGCTGCTACGCCAGCCTGCTAACCGCTATACAGGTCGTATCGATGATTTGGTAAGTGGCACTGGTGGTCAGTTTGCCATCGGCTTGGATCCTACCCGTGGTCAATTGCTCAGCTTGCTGGTGCAGTCTCCTAGCCTGATGGAGCGAGTTGCTCAAGGTAAGGTTGTAGGTTATGTGATCATTACGCTTGGTTTCATTGGCTTAATTATTGCGATCTGGCGCTTGCTGGTACTCTCTGCGGTAAGCTCTAAAGTTAACCGCCAAATCAAAAACCTCAACGAGCCAAATGTTAACAACCCATTGGGTCGTGTTCTGAAGACTGCTGATGATTCATCCGGTATAGATATTGAAACAGTTGAGCTTAAACTGGGTGAGTCTATTCTCAGAGAGACACCTAAATTCAACTCCATGCTGCCATTGCTGAAAATTATTTCAGTAGTTGCCCCGCTGTTAGGTCTGCTGGGTACTGTTACCGGTATGATCGTAACCTTCCAGGCAATTACCCTGTATGGTGCGGGTGATCCGAAACTGATGGCTGGTGGTATTTCAACCGCTCTGGTTACTACGGTGCTGGGTCTGGTAGTTGCTATACCAATGGTATTTTTGCATACAATTGTTTCCGGTCGTGCCAGAAGGCTGACCC
>JAKITK010000030.1 GCA_021648125.1 Lysobacterales bacterium | reverse complement strand
GGATGATCTGAAATGACAAGAAAAGCGTCTTGACCCTTTTACTTTACTTTTAGCCTCTATATGATTGCTGTTCTCGGAGGGACGGGAGAATTTTAAATTAAAAAAAGGAGTATTTTATGCCAAAGATGAAATTTAAAAGCAAGGTTACATGGACAGGCCATAGCGTTAGTTCCGATGCAGTTTCTGGTGCCCATACTTTGCGCATTGATGAACCAAAATATCTCGGGGGCGAGGATACCGGCTCCAACCCTGTCGAGTTAATTCTCTCCGCTCTGGGCGGTTGCCTGATTGTGCTGGTCAATGCCTTTGCCCCTGCCCACGATGTGGAGGTAAGAGATGTGGTCGTGGAGGTAGAGGGCGATCTCGACCCGGATGGCATGTTCGGAAAATCCGACGCACGTAGAGGCTTCAGCGAAATTCGTTTCAATCTCAAAATTGATTCACCTTCGTCTCCAAAAAAAATAAGAGAACTGACTCAACACGTTACCGATGCCTGCCCTGTGAAAGATACCCTCTCCGGTGTGCCGGTCAAGGCGACCTAACCTCGTGCAACAGTAACTGTCCTCTTCTAAGCAGAAAAGGGGTCATTGGTGATTTTGAACACATGGGCAATGACATGGGCATCGGCATCCGGCTCTGCACTGACCGCAACCGCATTCTCGCCTTCACCTTTGAGGAATGGCGGTGGATTTCCTTCGAATGGGTTGGGTGCCAGGCGTTTACAGAATTTCAATAATTCATCAATACCGGCACCGCTTTTGGCGGACACGAAGCAAATAGGCACCAGATGTCCTTGACGCAAGGCGATTTCGAAAGCTTGATGCAGTTGCTCGCGGTTAAGTTCTCCCTGCTCGAGGTATATATCCATCAATTCATCATCGACCTCGGCTACCTGATCGTTGATTTCATCGTGCGCTGCGCTGAGTGAAAAAATATCGGTTTCACCTTCAGTATGGAAAAAGCAATCGCGTACAGTAGAATGATTGTCAGCCGGTAGATTAATCGGTAGGCATTGATTGCCAAACTCTGCGCGTATTTTCCGCACCAGCTGGGTCAGATCAACCGTGTCGGTATCGATTTTATTGATGATTATCATCCGACAGAGCTTGCGATCCACGGCTCGTTGCATAAGCCTGCGGGTAGATAGTTCTATGCCTGACTGTGCGTTAATGACGATGGCTGTGGTTTCAACGGCTGCCATGGCCGCCAATGTTGGCCCACGAAAATCCGGGTAGCCGGGGGTATCGATGAAATTGCAGTGCACTCCATCGTATTCAAAACCGACGATGGCAGAATCCAGTGAGTGTTGGTGGAGTTTTTCGAGTGGATCAAAATCGGTTACTAGGCTGCCACGCTGATGACTACCCATTGTTTTGATAGTGCCGGTCTTTGCCAGTAGTGCTTCAATCAAAGTGCTTTTTCCGGCCCCGCTCTGGCCGACCAAAGCAAGGTTGCGAATATTCTCGGTTTTATGTGTAGCCATAATCTATCACCTGTTTTACGAGTATATTAAGTCATCCTAGTACACGCGCGCTGAGCTGGCAAAAAACCTGCTCCTTGAAATGCGTGTTATTGAACTAGTTTCACCTCCGGGTGGCTTATCGTCATTGATCTGGAACAACTACTGAGAGTATTCGATCTTTTATCTATCAATTGAGAGCTGTAATCCTGAATTAGTTTATAATATATCTATCGATATCTATAAACTAAGCGAACCTATTTAATGAGAGCAATAACTTGACTACCGCTACCCCCTCGGCCGGCCTGAACTCCCGGCAAGTACACGATCTGGTTATCAGCGTGCTTGAAGACATGAAAGCCGTCGATATCAGTATTATTGATGTTAAAGGTAAGAACAGCTTGACCGATGAAATGGTGATTGCTTCGGGCACATCCAGTCGCCACTTATCTGCATTAGCAGATGATTTAGTTAAAAAAGCCAAACAAGCCGGCGTACCACCTTTGGGTGTTGAAGGTAAAAATGGCTCAGATTGGGTATTGGTGGACCTAAATGATGTGATTGTGCATTTAATGCTGCCGCGTGCCAGATTATTTTATAATCTTGAAAAACTTTGGTCCGCCAGCGAAGCACAGCGAAACGAGGGCTGAGCCATGCGCCTTCTGGTAGCGGCTATTGGCCAGAAAATGCCAGCCTGGGTAGATCAGGGGATAATGGAATATCAGAAACGATTTCCCCGACATCTTGATTTTGAGATTCGCGCGCTGCCTATGCCTTCGCGGCAAAGTGGCCATACCCTTGAGCGCCTGCAACACAAAGAAACCAAATCCTTATTAAAAGCCAGTGCCGGTTGTTATCGAATTGCACTGGATGAGAACGGCAAGCAATGGACTACCCGGCAATTGGCAGGGCAGCTCGAGCACTGGCAAATGCAGGGTGAAGACATTGCGTTTTTAATCGGCGGGCCCGATGGCCTCAGTAGCGACTGCCTGCAGAGCTGTAGGCAAAAATGGTCGCTTGGGCTGTTGACCATGCCGCACCCATTGGTCAGGGTAATGCTTGCTGAACAGCTGTACCGTGCCTGGACAATTACCACTAACCATCCCTACCATCGTGAGTAATGTAAACATGACCGGGGCTAAGAATTTCGTTCCCAAGCTTATTCTGGCTTCAACTTCACCGCGTAGGTTAGAACTATTGCAGCAGCTCGGGATTATGCCTGAGGTAATAGCGGTTGATGTTGATGAATCACAGTTTGCTGCTGAAGCCTGGCAGGATTATGTTGTCCGCATAGCGTTGAAAAAAGCCCGTGCGGGTGTGCTGATGAGTACCGCCGGAGTGCCGGTTCTTGGTGCTGACACTTCTGTGATTGTTGATGACAAAGTTTTGGGCAAACCAGAGTCTTGCGCCGCTGCTGAAAAAATGTTGACGCTGCTGTCGGCTCGCAGCCATCAGGTGGCTACCGCTGTTGTACTGGTTTTGCCGGAGGGCGACTGCCTGCAGGCCATGAGCGTCAGTCAGGTTAGTTTTGCCGATATGCCGCCCGATTTTATTCGCAGCTACTGTGCCAGCGGTGATGCCATGGACAAAGCCGGCGCATACGCAGTCCAGGGGCAACCCGCAGCCTTTATTGAGCGTCTGGAGGGTAGTTACTCCGGGGTCATGGGACTGCCGTTGTATGAAACCGCGAGTTTGCTTCGGCAAGCTGGTGTCGCATGGTAGGATGCCCTGAGCGATGGCGCTTCGTATATGCGCGACTTATAGACCATAGCCAATCTGGGTTTTAATTGTTCAGTGGCAAACGAGAATTACATAAACTGTTATGAGTGATGAGATATTAATCAATGTAACCCCCAGTGAAGTCAGAGTTGCGCTAGTTGAAAATGGTTTGTTACAGGAGGTTTACCTGGAGCGCGTGTCGCAAGACAGCTATTTGGGAAATATATATAAAGGTAAAGTCTCCCGGGTGTTACCGGGGATGCAGGCAGCATTTATCGAGATTGGTCTGTCGCGAACGGCTTTTTTACATGTCTCAGATATCACCCGTAAGAGTCCGGAAATTGAAGAGACCACCGATGCACTAGAAGAAACACCTGAGCCGCAAATTTCAGATTTGGTTCGAGACGGTGAAGAAGTGGTTGTTCAGGTTATCAAAGACCCGCTGGGCACCAAAGGCGCGCGATTGACTACCAACCTCTCAATCCCCTCGCGTTATCTGGTGTTTTTGCCAGGCACTAAATCTATCGGCGTGTCGGTAAGAATTGACGAAGAAGATGAACGCGATCGCCTGCGTTCAATGATGGACGATCTTTGCGGTAGTGAACATGAGCACGGTTATATTGTGCGCACTAACGCTGATGGTGTTGAAGCGCATGCCTTGGCCACCGACAAAGTTTTCCTCGGGCGTCTGTGGCAGGATATTCAAGAGCGCATTCGACAGGCGGTGCCGGGTGTGTGTGTTTATGATGACCTTTCCTTGCCGGTACGCGCCATGCGAGATTTAATGCATGTAGATATCGAAAAAGTTAGGATCGATGACCTAGCAGTAACAAATCAGGTGCGCCGCTTTACCCACCGTTTCATCCCTGACTGGCTCGACCGGGTGGAGTTTTATTCTAATGAAAGACCCATTTTCGATCTCTATGGGGTAGAAGATGAATTAGAACGGGCATTGGTCAGCACGGTTTCGCTTAAGTCGGGGGGCTATTTGGTGATTGATCAGACCGAGGCGATGACCACCATTGATGTTAATACGGGGTCTTATACCGGCCACCGGAATCTCGAAGAAACAGTTTATAAAACCAATCTTGAAGCGACAGAAGCTACTGCCAGGCAGTTACGACTGCGTAATTTGGGCGGAATAATTATTGTAGATTTCATCGATATGCTCTCTGAGCAACACCGCGACATGGTTCTTGCAACACTAAAACGCGCGCTGGCACGGGATAATGCCAAGTTTACGGTTTCCGATATTACCCCCCTCGGGTTGGTCGAAATGACTCGTAAACGCACCATCGAAAGTCTTGAACACAGGCTTTGTGTGCCTTGTCCAACTTGTGAGGGCCGGGGTGTGATCAAGTCAGCTGAAACGGTCAGTTTGGAAATTATCCGTGAAATTATGCGCTCAGGCCGGCAGTTTGAGGCCAGCAAAATCATGGTAATGGCATCCTCAGCCGTTGTTGATGTTATTCTTGACGAGCAATCAACCACAGTTGCCGATCTTGAAGAAATTCTGGGCAAGAGCATACATTTTCAACGTGAAGACCAGTATGGTCAGGAAACCTACGATGTAGTTTTGCTCTAAAACTGCATTAATCACCCGATGAAACCTTATCGATGAAACCCCTCTATCGTCTATATCGCCGTAGTCTGTCAATTTTTTGGACAGCCGCAACCATTGTTCTGGTATTGCTGGCGACACTGGCTGGTCTGGCAGAGTTATTGCTGCCATATACCGATAAGTATCAAGATGAGATAGAAACCCAACTTAGTGAATTGGTAGGTCAGCCGGTTCATTTCGATTCTATTAGCGGTAGTTGGGATGTTACCGGTCCGCAGTTTATCCTGAGAAATTTGGGGATATTCCCCCAATCTAGGCAAGACTCAAAACCGGTGCTGTTGATCGATCAGGCAAGGGTGAAGTTTTCATTGTTGGACTATTTACGACCCAACCGCCCGTTCGCCCGGTTTGAGGTTGTCGGTGCTGAGCTGGAATTGCTTCGAGATCGGCAGGGGGTGCTTAAAATATCCGGAATGTACTCAGAAAAGCCGATGGAGTTCAGTAAAGCACTCGAGCTGTTATCCGCAGTTGAAGAGATCCATCTCAATGATACCGGCCTGGCTATTGTTGATGAAATCAGCGGTTTTAGGGACAAGTTAACCGCCAGCAGTATAGAAATTCAGTACCGGGATAAAGTTTTTCTAGCTCGCTGGCAAGCTGTGCTGGGTGAAAAATTAGAACAATCCAGTTTATTCCCTGCTGAGTCTAAAGCAGAAAAAGTTGATGGACGCTTAAGCCTGCGCTTGAGTGAGAGTAAACCGCAGTCTTTAAGGGTATGGGCGAAGTCTTCCATAAATAACCCCGGACAACTGCTAACCTTACTGCCGGAAGAATGGCGGAATACTGCCAGTGGTCATCTAGAGTTGGAAACTTGGCTGGAATGGCGGGCAGGGGAGCCTTTACAGGCACAAGGCAGGGTAAATGCTTCACAGTTGCGCTGGAAAATGCAATCTGATAATCAGCTGGCGCGACTTGATGAACTATCAGCAAACTGGCGATTGCGCTTTGAAAACAAACAGCGATGGTCATTGTGGCTAGCGGATGTTGTAGCCCTTAGCGATGGTGAAAGCATGTTTGGCAGTTCTTTAACGATGCTGCTTAACCCGGATGATACCACCGGTTTTCACCTCGAAACCGAACAGCTTGATCTTGGTTTTACCCAGTCTTTATTAATGCCGTTGTTACAAAAATTTGATTTAGCAGCGAAATTTTCAGGTGAGCTGAAAGGCAAATTGAATCACTTGTTGTTAGCAACGGATACTGCTGGTGACATCAATTGGCTGGAACTCAGTGCTGAGGATGTTCAGTTGGCTAATTCAACCGGGCTTTCCACAATCGGACCTTTGAACTTAGAGGCTAATTTTCAGGCAGGTAACGGTTCTGTCCAGCTGCATGGGGCTGAGTTTGAGTTTTCATGGGAACCGATTTTTTCTAGCTCACAGCGGTGGTCGCAATTCGATTGTCATCTTGATTTTTCAGCCCGAACCGAAACCGCATGGCAGGTACAGACGCAATTGTGTGAGTTGCAAAATAATGATTTTAAGCTCGGCTTACAACTGGGTATGTTACTGCCAGCGGACAGTGATGATTCTCCACTGGTAGATGCACAAGTAGTCCTCCACCAAGCTCAGGCCTCCAGCCTGAAGTATTACTGGCCGGAAAAAATAATGCGTAAAAAAGGAGTGAGCTGGTTAAAAAAAGCTTTTTCTGCCGGCGAGATTCGCAGGGGTCAAATCCAGGTGCTAGGGGAACTCGACAGTTTCCCCTTTAGACAGGGTGGCGGGGTCTTCAGTGCAATATTGCCAGTGTATGATATGCGCGTGGACTTTCATCCTGACTGGCCCAATCTGCGACATACAGATGCAATTATACATCTTGAAGAGTTGCGCTTGTTGGTAGATGGCAGCTTTAGCACGAATGGAATTAGCATAAAGAATGCCAGTTCAGTGATTGACATGCGTGGGCGCTTAAAGGTAACTACTGATTTTCGCAAAAATATTGACGCCGCAGAATTACTTGGCTACATCCACGCATCACCATTGGAAGAAATCATGGGTCTTGACCTGAACGCCTTCACGGTAGTCGGGCCTGTAAATGTCAGTGGTCACCTTAAGTTTTATTTTGATGGCCGCAAAGACTGGTTCGATGTAAATGGTCAGGTTGATTTCCTTGATGCTCTATTTGAGTTACCCGATTGGCAAATTAAGCTGGATAATATTCAGGGTAGCCTTAGCTGGTCAGAGCATGGGATTATTGCAGAAGGCATACAGATAAAGCTGAATGAAGCCGCGGGTGTTTTGCAGTTGCGGGCCGGGCCGGTGCTTGCTGCAGGTAATATTCTGGAGGCGAATTTAAAGCTGAAGGCCCCGACGGAAACCTTGTTGCCGGGAGATTTAGCCGATCAATTAGTTTCCCCCCGATATTTGCAGGGAGAAACGGATTGGGACATCAGTGTGCTAATTGAGAAAAAGGACCAGGATGGTATCCTTCCGCTAAGCTTGGATATTCGTTCCGAGCTTGAAGGCCTGAGCATAAATTTACCCGCACCGCTGGAAAAAACAGCGGCAGAAATTTGGCCAACGCATATCCATATGCCAATTCAGGGAGCAGATCGCCAGTTAGCTATTCGCATGGAAGGCCAACTTGGGTTTAAACTAACGCTTGATGAAAGCCGTAGCCGAGTAGAAGCCTTTAGAGTGTTATTGGGCGATGACAAAGTGACTGAACCTAGGCGGGGGTTTTTTAGCCTTGGCGGGCTTACTAGAGAGTTCAACCTGGATGGATGGCTGGCTTTGTTGTCCGGGCAGGAAGATTCCTCCTCGAGGATGTCACTTAAGTTGGGTGATTTTTCTTTAGAAGCCTTAAAGCTTGGATTCCTTGGTGCTGAGATTCCGGATACCCGGCTGAAACTAACAAAATCGGGCGACAGTTATATTGCCGACTTTTCCGGCCCGGCTATTGAAGGTCGGCTGCACCTGCCCGGCGGCGAGCGCAAAGCACTGGTTGCTGATTTTGAACATTTATACCTTCCGGTTGTAGACGAACCAGAAGACTTAGAAATAGGTACAGATGGGGAGGAAAAAATACTGGAGCTGAACCCGGCTTCCCTACCACCAATGCACCTTTATGCAAGAGCATTTTCCTGGGGTCACCTGAAGTTAAAAGAGACCCGAATCGAAACCTATCCCTTAGGTAACGGTTTGCACATTGAACACCTAGAGGGAACTTCCGGTAGCGTACACCTAAGTGCTTCCGGCGACTGGCTAGAAACTATTGCCGGTCAAAATACAAGCTTTAATGTCAATATTACCGCAGAGAATTTTGAGGAAATACTCCAAGTGTTCGATTTTAGTGCAGGCATCACCGGTAGTCAGTCGATGGTGCGTTTTGATTTAGGCTGGCGTGGCACACCACTGGATATTGACTTTAAGAGTCTGAATGGCAGCATGCAACTGGATTTAAAGGGTGGCAGCTTAAAACAAGCCAATCCAGGTGCAGGGCGGTTGTTAAGTCTGGTAAATCTGCAGGCTTTGCCACGGCGGTTAATGCTGGATTTTCGCGATGTTTTCACCGAGGGTTTTCACTTTGACTCAGCGAAAGGTTCGTTTCAGATTGAAAATGGTGTCGCCAGCACCAATGATGTAAAGATAAAGTCTCCTGCGGCCGATATTTTAATTTCCGGCTCAACCGATATGCAGGCGCGTGAGTACAATCAGCTGATCCGGGTGCGCCCCGGTGTAGGCTCTGCCTTGCCGGTTATCGGTGCAATTGCCGGTGGCCCAGGTGGTGCTGCTGCTGGGCTTGCATTGCAGGGATTGTTCAAAAAAGCCTTAGGTGAGGCAACTGAAGCCGTTTATGAAGTGAGCGGGAGTTGGGATGACCCGCAGATCAAAAAAATTGACAAAGCGCCCAAAAACCCTAGAAAATCTACTAATAAATCCGGGAATCAAAACAGTAAAAATTCTCGCATCAGGAAAAGAACACAATGAGTGGAATGATAGAAATTGCCGAGCAACAACTACTTCAGCCTACCGGGCTTGGGCAGCTTGATCTGGAGCAAGTATTGGCGAAATTAATGGGGCCGGCGATTGATTTCGGTGACCTGTATTTTCAAAAAAGCTGGTCAGAAAGCTGGGTATTGGAAGACAGTATTGTTAAGGCTGCATCTCACTCTGTAGATCAGGGCGTTGGAATTCGCGCTATCTCTGGGGAAAAAACCGGCTTTGCCTATGCCGACGAGCTGCTGCCTGCGGCATTAATTCAGGCGGCAGGAACCGCGCGTGCGATTGCCCGACAGGGTCAAAATCGACAAGTACAGAGCTGGCAGCGGCAAGTTGTTCCCGCACTCTACTCAGCGGCTGACCCTTATGCGGGACTTGATGCAAGCAGCAAGGTTGAGCTATTACGGGAGATAGATGTATATACGCGGGCACTTGATTCCCGAATTAAAGAAGTTACCGTGTCAATTTCAGCTAGCTATGAAAATATTTTAATCGTTGGTAGTGATGGTACTTATGCGGGTGATATACGCCCAATGATCCGTTTAAATGTCAGTGTGATAGTTGAAGAAAATGGCCGGCGTGAATCGGCGGCGGCGGGCGGCGGTGGGCGCTTTGGTCACCAACGCTTGCTGCAGAATGAGGCCTGGAAAGAGCAGGCTAACGAAGCGGTTCGTCAGGCAACAGTGAATCTGGAGGCTGTAGATGCCCCTGCCGGAATGATGCCGATAGTGCTCGGGCCGGGTTGGCCAGGTGTCATGTTGCACGAAGCCGTTGGGCATGGTCTTGAGGGTGATTTTAACCGCAAGGGTAGTTCGGCATTCAGCGGTCGTATTGGCGAGCAGGTTGCCTCGAAGTTGGTCACTATAGTGGATGACGGTACCTTGCCTGATCGTAGGGGGTCTTTGTCTATCGATGATGAGGGCGTTGCCAGTCGCTATAATACATTGATTGAAAACGGTACTCTCAAAGGTTATATGCAAGATAAGCTTAACGCCCGGTTAATGGGGGTTGAAAGTACCGGAAATGGTCGGCGGGAAAATTTCGCCTGTCTGCCAATGCCGCGAATGACCAATACATATATGCTCGCCGGAAAAAGTGAACCGGGCGACATTATTGCCAGTGTTGAAGATGGGCTTTATGCCGTAAATTTTGGCGGTGGACAGGTTGACATTACTTCAGGAAAATTTGTTTTCTCAGCATCTGAGGCCTATCGCATTCGTAAGGGTAAGGTGTGTGAACCGGTGAAAGGCGCAACCCTCATCGGTAATGGCCCGGAGGCAATGAATCTGGTGAGTATGGTAGGTAATGACCTGGCGCTGGATAATGGTGTAGGTGTTTGTGGCAAAGCCGGGCAGAGTGTTCCAGTTGGTGTAGGTCAGCCCACTATTCGCATCGATGCTATGACGGTTGGTGGTACCGGTTAATGCTTATGTCTTTATTTTTAGTTAAATTATTTTTTAGCTTGCGCCGGACACTGCTGGTAATTCCTGTTGCAGATCAAACTCGGCGAGCAGTCGAAACAGGCTGCGGGCGGCTGCGGGCGGTTTTTTATGCGCGGCTTCGCGGCGGGCATTGCGGACTAGTTGTCGTAGTTGCTGGCGGTCAAAGCTTTGATTCAGAGCGCATAAGCAATTTACCATTGGGTCGCCAGTGGCAATTAAACTGTCGCGCCATAGTTCCAAGCGATGTTGGCGCAAGGCTTCTCCGCGGGCAAATTCCTTTGGTTGTTCAATAGCCATGCGAAGTGAACCGAGATCAAGCTGGCGTAATTGTTTGCTAAGAAACATGGTTTCCCGCTTGCGCGCACCATGGGACTTTATTTTGCGGGCTTTGGTGATTTCAAAGATGATGTCTTCGTCTAAATCTACGCTAGAAAGTATTTTTTTCAGCGTGCTGATTTTCATCTCGACCAACTCGCGGGCGAGTAAAAATATATCGTGCGCTTCACGCTTACGCTGTGATTTGCTAATTTCTTCGGCTGCATCTATCGATGCACCAGTATCTTCAGGTTTTTGAAATGTCATCAGTAACAACCGTAAATAGTCCACTTATTCCCAGCGTTGAGCTGGATAAATTAAATGCCATCGCTGAAACAGTGCTGGCCCAGGTGAAGAGTTTGGGATGTGCAGCCAGTGCTGTCAATCTGCACGCGCAGCAGGGCGTGTCTGTGAACGCCCGTCTGGGTGAAATTGAGACGCTGGAATACCATCGCGACCGTGGTTTGTCCGTGACTGTATATCGCGATCAGGCCCGGGGCACTGCCAGTACCGGTGATTTGCGCAGTGACTCTGTGCGTGACTGTGTAAGCCGGGCTGCGGATATCGCCCGCTTTACCCAGGCAGATGAATTTTCTGGATTGCCGGAAAAACAAGACTTGGCAACTGAGTTTCCCGACCTCGGCCTCTGGCATCAACAAGATATTGCTATTGATGATGTGATTGCACGCGCCAAGGCAGTAGAAGCCGCTGGGCTCGACTATGATTCCCGCATTGTAAATTCCGAGGGTGGCAGTTTTAGCGTCAGTCAGGGGGTTTCTTTGTTGGCCAATAGCGATGGCTTTAGCGGCGACCGCTGGAAAACCAGTTACAGTCAGTCCTGCTCTTATATTGGTGAAGATGAACAGGGCATGCAGCGCGATTATTGGTATGACGCTAAACACTCAATGGCGGAATTAGATACGGTTAAAGTCACCGGAGAAACAGCGGCAAAACGAACCCTCGCTAGACTGGGATCAAAGCCGATAAAAACCGCAAGCATGCCGGTAATCTTTTCGGCTGAAGTCGCCGCTGGCCTTATCGGGCACTTTGTTGCAGCTATTAGCGGAGGCAACCTTTACCGCAATGCGAGCTTCCTTACAGAACGGCTTAATTCACAGGTTTTTCCCACAAGCGTCAGCTTGCATGAGCAACCCTTATTAGTCGGCGCTGCTGCCAGCGCCAGTTTTGATGCGGAGGGTGTTGCCACCCGCGAGCGAGAAATTGTCCGCAAGGGCATTCTCGATACTTATCTGCTCGGTTCGTATGCCGGGCGCAAGCTGGGCATGAAAACCAGTGGTCACGCCGGTGGTGTACATAACCTTAAACTCAAAGCTAGTGGGATTACCAGCAGCAACTTGTTAACCGAGATGGGCGACGGTCTGTTGGTTACCGAAGTCATGGGGCAGGGGGTTAATATTGTTACTGGTGATTATTCCCGCGGGGCGGCCGGTTTTTTGGTGCGTAATGGTGAGATCGTTCATGCAGTTGATGAAATCACAATCGCCGCCTCCCTTGAAGATATGTTTATGAACTTGATTGGACTGGGCACCGACATCGAAAGCCGCGGAAAAATTCAGACTCCCTCGATACTAATCCGCGAAATGATGGTGGCAGGCTCTTAGCTACACAATCCATCCGCTCTAGCGCTATAAGATAGGAATTAACCCATGGTAAGCCTGTGTTCAAATTAATCCGAATAGTTGTTCTTCTGACGATTCTCTTGGTAGTCGCGGTCAATACACTTATGGATAACTCACGGGCTACCGACTGGGAACGCCCCCTGTATGTCAGTATTTATCCCCTGTTAGCGGCCGGCAATAACAACGCAGGATCCTTACGCTTCGTGCAACAGTTAAAACCCCGTACTTTCAAACCAGTAGAGCAGTATTTTGTCCGTGAATTAAAGCGCTACGGGAAAAATCTTGAGCAACCAGTGGTAATTACCCTGCACTCGGTGGTTCAATCACAGCCACCTGTGCTTGAAAACGCCGCCGGTCGTCTTGCAGTCGGCATCTGGAGCCTAAAGATGCGCTACTGGGCTTGGAGGGCCGCTGGCTCTGTGGAGGGGGTTGCCGGGGATGTACGCATCTTTGTCAGTTACCATCCAGCCGGTGGTCAGGATTTGCTCGAAAGATCTACTGCTCTCAGAAAAGGCTATATTGGCCTGGTAAATGCCAGAGCCAGTCGTAGCAGCAATGCAAAAAATAATATTATCATCGTCCACGAGCTATTACACACGCTCGGTGCCAGTGACAAATATAATTTGAGCAGTGGGCAACCACTGGTGCCGCAAGGCCTGGCAGATCCTCAGCGCAAGCCGCTGTATCCACAGAAAGTCGCCGAAATTATGGCTGCGCAGATTCCGCTATCTTCCAGTCGTTGGCGTAGCCCGGCTAATATCGGCCAAACTATGGTGGGTTCAGAAACCGCTGCTGAGGTCGGTTTTTTATACGACTAATCGAAAAAGCTTACCGCCTCGGTTAAGTCTACTCGGGTGGTTCGCGCCTGATTTGCGGCTGCTGTTTGGTCGGCATAACCAAAAGACATGCCGAATAAAACGCCCAGATCATCGGGTAACTCCAGTATTTCTCGGATAGGGTCCGGAAACTGACCGAGAGCGCCTTGCATGCAGTTGTCTATACCGGCTTCGCGCATAATCATTGACAGAGTCTGTGCGTACACGCCTAAATCCACCGCGCCCATTATGCCCAGGTATTTCTGCATGCAGAAAAACGCCACATGGGGGGCATCAAAAAAAGCCCAGTTCCTGGCCATGGATTGCATGCGTGCCTGTTTATCTTTTCGCTCGATCCCCATTGCCCCATATAAGGCGTTGGCTGAACCGAACTGGCGTTCTCGGTGCTCGTTCTGATATTTTGGTGTCCAGTCAAAATCCGGATTGGGTTGCTGGCCAGACATTAGAGTTTTCATAAAAGCAGTTTTTAGTTTTTCTCGGGTATTTCCGGAAACTATCAATGATTGCCATGGCTGAACATTGCAGTTGGATACCGATCGCTGCGCCAGTGTAAATATAGAGGCTAATTGATCAGCTGGAATTTCTTTATCAGTGAAGGCTCTAATTGAAGACCGCTTTGTCAGTATTTTTGTAATTGTCATGGTGAGTCCTATGCTAGCTAAGGTGATATTGGGTGGCTAAGAATACAGGAAATTAATCTAATTTGTTGATAGGGGGTAATGATCCTCAACGCCTTTCTGTTCTAGTTAGTTGCAAGGCATTTTATTTACGCAAAATCAGTGAGATAGCTTATCTTGGGCGGGAAAAAAACACTGTTTTAACAGTGGTATTAACAGCCTGAAACTGTCCAGACTATGACAAAATATTTTATTCGAGTGATTTTTGGATTGACCACCTTTCCGGTTTGCACCTACAATGGGTGTATACCAACGGCGATATCAAGCGCCTATACATGAACATTTACCAAGGTGTGACCTATATGCAATGCCCCAAATGCTCAGGCAGTATGGAACTGGTTTCCTACGATAAAATTGAAGTAGACTGGTGTACCGACTGTGGTGGCTTGTGGTTTCAGCCAGAAGAACTCCGTGCATTACGGGATGATATCTGGATGGCTGACTATATTATCGACAGCGGCGAGAAGTCAGCTGGTAAAAAAGCCAATACACAAAGAGATTATCGTTGTCCTGATTGCAACGATAAGATGCTGAAAGAATCTGATCAGGAACAATCCCACATTATTTATGAGAGTTGCCCCAACGGCCACGGCATTTATCTTGATGCCGGTGAGTTTACCGATATTGTGCACAAAACTTTCTGGGATAAGTTTAAGCGCGCACCGAAATAGGCGTGATAATGAGCAATTTTAACCATATAATTTTTAATCTGAAGAAATAAATTTTAGACGAATAGATTCAGAACTGTTGACTAAAAGCCACTCTGTATATTAGAGTGTTCCGTCTAATAAAACTATCAACATATTTTTCAATCCATTGAGACTACGCATGCTAAATAATAGAAAGATTACCTGCTTACTGTCTTCTGTCGTTATTGTTACTTTCGCCAGCCTTTCAACACAGGCATTTGCGCAGGGTATTAATAGCGTCATTAAAGAAGGTGAACGCCGCGCAGATGCTGGAGCTTCTGCACAAAAAAAGGTTGATTCAGTCGCCGACCAGACTGATAATATCGTTAATGACTACAGGTCTGTGACCAAGGTTGTAGATGGCTTGAAAATCTATAACTCGTTATTGCAGACCCAGCTGAATAACCAGAATGCAGAAATGCAGTCATTAACTACATCTATTGGCAATGTCGCATTGATTGAACGCCAGATCGTCCCACTGATGGTGCGGATGGTCGATGGGCTTGAAGAATTTATCAAGCTAGACACACCGTTTTTGATGAAAGAGCGTACCGAACGGGTTGCCCGTCTGCGTGAAATGATGGAGCGCTCTGATGTCACAGCAGCAGAAAAATTCCGTCGTGTGATCGAGGGTTACCAGATCGAAAATGATTACGGTCGCACCATTGAAGCTTATAAAGGCTCAACCGATGTAGGCGGTAACGAGCTGGAAGTTGACTTTTTGCGTGTAGGGCGCGTAGCGCTGATGTATCAGACTGTTGGCGGTGGAACCACCGGCGCGTGGGATGCTAAAGTCGGTTCTTTTGTGGAACTACCACCTGCAACCTATAAAAAGCAAATTGCTGCAGGTATCAGGATCGCTCGTAAACAAATCGCACCGGATTTGCTTATTGTCCCGGTTGCCGCATCTACAGGGGCAATGCAATGATTAGCATGATTAAAAAAATTAGCTTAGCAGGCGGTTTAGTCTTGGCAGTATCCTTTTCTGCACAGGCTGCAACAGCAATTTCACTAGATGAGTTGTTGAAACAGGTCAAGTCAGGTCGGGTTGCCGATGCCCGTGCCAATGAAGCTAGACTGAAACAGTTTCGTTCTAACCGTTCACAGCAGGTCTCTAAACTGAATGCCGAAAAAGCCGAGCAAAAGCGTCAAGAAGCAAATTCCGTCCGTATGGAAGCCGAGTTTGAAGTTAACGATGCCCGTATTGTCGAATTGGAAAGAGCTTTTCAGGAACGCCTCGGTGGTCTTAAAGAGTTGTTTGGTGTGCTGCAACAGGCCTCAGGTGACGCTCGTGGTCAGTTTGAGTCTTCCCTGACCCAGGCGCAGTTTCCTGACCGTACCGATTTCCTGTTGAGTTTTGCCAAGAAAATGGGGCAGTCAAACAAACTCGCATCAATTGCGGAAATTGAACGCCTATGGTTTGAATTACAACGGGAAATGACTGAAACCAGCAAAGTTGCAACCTTTACTGCTAATGTTGTTAATGCTTCCGGTGAGGAAAATCAGCAGCAAGTTACTCGTATTGGTGCTTTCAATGTAGTATCTGAGGGTAAATATTTGGAGTTCATACCTGAAACCGGTCGTCTGGTTGAGCTGCTACGTCAGCCTGCGAGCCGCTATACAGGTCGTATTGCTGATTTAGAAAGCGGCACTGATGGTCAGTTTGCCATCGGCTTGGATCCTACCCGAGGTCAATTACTCAGCCTGCTGGTGCAGTCTCCCAGCCTGATGGAACGAGTAAACCAGGGTAAAGAAGTAGGCTATGTGATTATTACTCTTGGTATCATTGGTCTAATAATTGCCATTTGGCGTCTGTTGGTACTCTCTGCGGTGAGCACTAAAGTTAACCGTCAAATCAAGAACCTCCGCGAGCCTAATGTAAACAATCCGTTAGGGCGTGTACTCAAAACTGCTGATGATTCAGCCGGCATAGATATTGAAACTGTTGAGCTTAAACTGGGTGAGTCTATTCTCAGAGAGACACCTAAGTTTAACTCTATGCTGCCATTATTGAAGATCATTTCAGTGGTAGCCCCGTTGTTAGGTCTGTTGGGTACTGTTACCGGTATGATCGTAACCTTCCAGGCAATCACCCTGTATGGTGCCGGTGATCCGAAACTGATGGCTGGTGGTATTTCGACGGCTCTGGTTACTACGGTACTGGGCCTGGTAGTTGCTATACCAATGGTATTCTTGCATACAATTGTTTCCGGTCGTGCCAGAAGGCTGACCCAAATACTGCAGGAAGAAGCAGCAGGCATGCTCGCAGAGCGTGCTGAAAGTGACAACAAAGCAGCCTAAGGGTAGGGTAGTTTCTTATGGATCAGATTTATTATTATCTGCCGGCTCTTGAAACCATTCGAGACTTCATGGAACTCGGCGGGGATGTGCTTTATATCATAGGCTTCCTCACCCTGTTTATGTGGATGCTGATTATCGAAAGAATGGTGTATATGCGCGGCGCACATAAAAAAATGGCGCAGACCGCACTGGAGCTTTGGGATTCTCGAGGCGACCAAAAGTCTTGGAGTGCGCACCAAATTAGAACGCGAATTATTTCTCAGGTTTCATCGCAGGTGGAAAAAAACATTCCACTGATTAAAACTTGTGTCGCTTTATGCCCGCTTTTAGGATTATTAGGCACAGTTACCGGCATGGTAGAAGTTTTTGAAGTCATGGCGATATCTGGTTCCGGTAGTCCGCAGTCTATGGCATCGGGCGTGTCAAAGGCGACCATCCCTACAATGGCTGGCATGGTAGCAGCGCTTTCGGGTGTGGCTATGGCAACTTACTTACAACGCAAAGCTAGCCGGGAACGCGCATTGTTAGCGGATCACCTGGTTATCGGAGAATTTAAATGAGACAGTTTTTTAACCAGACAGAAGTCGAAGAAGAAGCGGAGATTGATATCACCCCCATGCTGGATGTGGTATTTATCATGTTGATCTTCTTTATTGTAACTGCGACTTTTGTCAAAGAAGCTGGTATTGATGTTAACCGTCCTGATGCTGCCACGGCAGTGAAAAAGGAAAAAGCTAATATTCTGATAGCCATTGGTGCTAATAATGATATCTGGATTGATAAGCGGATGATTGATATTCGCTCTGTGCGTCCTAATATTGAGCGCCTACATGCAGAAAACCCCCAGGGTTCGGTTGTTATCCAGGCTGACAAAGAATCTAAAACTGATACTTTGATCCAAGTTATGGACGCGGCCAGACAAGCCGGTGTTTATAATGTTGCGATTGCCGCTCAAGATTAATTATTACACTTATGTCAGCAACTATTAATCAAAAATTATCTTCAGACCAGTCAGGTGGCTTGTTCAGAGTGGGCATTGGCTTAGTACTGGCTGCGTTTGTAACCCTAAGTCTATTCTGGTTGATGCAATCCCTGATCGATACTGCAGACCGGTCCCTTAACGAACAAACGGCTGGTAATGTGCTGGATTTCGTTAGGGTTAAACGCGATGAAGCTATCGAACGGCGGCAATTGAAGCCTAAGAAGCCACCGCCACCTGAAGCTCCGCCACCACAGCCTCCAACCCCACAGCTGGACAATCTCAATCCAAGCGCCAATAAAATTGCTATTACAGCTGTACCGGTTGAAACAGAAATTGATATGACTGGTGGTTTTAGTCTTGGAGTAGGCGAGGGTGATTACCTGCCTATTGTGAAAGTTGCTCCCATATACCCCAGCAGAGCATCGGCTAGGGGACTGGAAGGTTTCTGTGTGGTTGAATACACGGTAACCAAGTTGGGCACAACCAAAGATCCTGTGGTTGTAGAATCGCAATGTACTTCCAGCGTTTTCCATCGTGCATCTGTTAGTGCCGCACTGAAATTTAAATATAAGCCACGGATTCTTGATGGTCAGGCCGTAGAAGTTTCCGGTGTCCAAAATAAATTTACTTATGAGTTGACTGATGATTAATAGTCCACTAACGCTTGTTAAACTTACCCGGACTCTTGTCAGACGCAGTTTATCTGCGCTACTGATCGGACTGCTGTGTGCGCTAATCACCACCACAACTGTTGCCCAGTCCAGCGCGAAAAAAGAGCAAAAAACCAAAGTTACCGTTGCCATGAGTCAAGAGGTTTATGATCGACTTGAAGAAATTCAGGCGCTGGTAGAAGCCGAAGACATTAATGGGGCTTTAGCTAAAATACGCAGTTTGCAAGAAAAGAAAAAGCTTTCGCCCTACGAAAAGGCACAAATTTGGAATGTAACAGCCTATGCCTATTATGTTCAGGAGAACTATAAACAAGCCATTTCTGCATATGAGAGTCTCTTGGCGCTAGCTGATTTGCCTGAAGCGCTACAGCAATCTGCACTAAAAACAATGGCTCAGTTATATTTCACCACTGAAGATTACAACAAGACCCTTGCAACCATAAAACGCTTCCGTGCTGTGGTGCCTTCACCTGCCGCCGATGTTTATAATTTGGAAGGTTCTGCCTATTACCAGATGGAGGACTTCAAAAAAGCCATTCCACCGCTGAAAAAAGCCATCGATATGTATATGGATCAGGGTAGAACACCTAAGGAAAGCTGGCTGTTACTGCTACGATTTTGCTACTATGAGCTGAAAGACTACCCCAATATGCTGAAAACCCTCGAGCAGTTAATTGAATCTTACCCTAAAGACACTTATGTGCTAAACCTAGCGGGTGTATATAGTGAGTTGGGCGATACTAAAAAACAGTTGGTATTAACAGAGTCGCTCTTTGAGAAAGGCTATATAGAAAAGAAAAAACATGCGGTCAACCTGGCAAATTTGTACTTGATGCATGAGCTGCCGATAAAAGCCGCGCAGTTACTCGAAACTGAAATGAAAGCCAATAATGTAGATGAAAGTGTGCGTAACCTGCGTCTACTATCTCAAGCTTGGTATTCTGCTAGAGAAGACAAAAAAGCCATCCCACCATTAAAGCGTGCCGCTGCAGTAGGTAACGATGGCGAGCTCTATATTCGCCTAGCACAATCATATATTAACCTAGAGCAATGGAACAATGCTGCTGATTCAGCTAAAAAAGGTTTAGAAATTGGTGGTGTGAAGCGTAAAGATACCGCAAACATCATGTATGGTATGGCTTTGTTTAACCAGAAAAAACTTGAGCAGTCGAAGCGAGCCTTCCAGGCGGCTGGTAAGGATAAACGCAGTAAGCGTGCTGCGGGTCAATGGATCAAGTATGTTGATAGTGAAATTCGTCGGCGTGATACTCTTGAGCAAAAACTACCGGAAATGAAAGCCCGTGAAATCGATGATATTCTGAAAGCCAATCAGGCTCCATCAGAATAAATACATATCATCACTAATAACTAGTATAAATAAAGCCGCGATTGTTTCGCGGCTTTATTTATTCACCGACAGTTAAAAAATACTCGCGATGACTGATAGTCTCAGATTTAATACCATGAATAAGTGAATTAATATAATTACAAATTCATATGTTCATGCTTGTGAAGGTTTGGCTCAAGGTGATTTTCCCTTTGAAAACAGGTATACTGCGTTACGCTACATTTTCAACTGGTTCTTGTCAGAAGATTTCTCCTGTTAATTTCCCTGTTAGATTTGTAACACTCAATATTTTTTTTAATAGTTTAATGAGGTAATTATCATGGCAACAGGAACCGTTAAATGGTTTAACGAATCTAAAGGCTTCGGCTTTATCACCCCTGAAGATGGCAGCAAAGATGTATTTGTGCATTTCTCTGCTATCGCTAGCGAAGGTTTCCGTACATTGGCTGAAGGCCAAACGGTAAACTTCGATGTAGAAGATGGCCCGAAAGGACCACAGGCAGTAAATGTTACAGCATAGATAATGTCTGTTTGTTAATCTTTACAAACCCCGCAATTGCGGGGTTTGTTCGTTATTAGGGTTAAAAAACCGACAAAATACCGAATGGCATCTTCTTACATCAAAATTGTGAATGTTTGCAGCTAAATTGATATATATCTTGCTTACTTAATGTTTGGACTGCCTGTCTAATTGATGTATACTGTCATCGTTAATATTGTGTTAAATTAACCGGAAGATCTTGTGATCTTCAAATCAACAGATATATTAGACAAACTATCCTAGAGGAATACCTTATGTCCACTGATAATTCAAAACTAAGTAAGGCCATTCGCTTTGCACTTGGTATTAGCGCATTTGCGTTGGTTCCAAATGTTTTTGCGCAAGATGCCGAAGATGTAGCTAATGAAGTTACAGAAGATGCAGAAGATGCACTTGAAGAAGTAATTGTTACTGGTTCGCGCATCAGGCGTGCCAATATCGATAGCGCCAGCCCGGTTACAGTCATCGATCGCGCTGATATGGAAATCACCGGTTTAACAGATATTGGCGACCTGCTGCAAAGCATCCCTTCAATGTCCGGCTCTCCAATCGGTACTACTACCAATAATGGTGGTGACGGTTCGGTATTAATCGACCTCCGTGGTATGGGCACAGACCGTACATTAACCTTGGTTAACGGCAAACGCGTTGTTGACGGTGGTGACTATCAGGCAATTCCATCTACCATGATCGAACGAGTTGAAATCCTGAAAGATGGTGCATCAGCTATTTATGGTGCCGATGCTGTTGCTGGTGTTGTAAACATCATCACCCGTTCCGATTTCACTGGTATTGAAGTTACCGCGCAAACGGCAGACTGGTTTGACTCAAAAGGTGGTCAGGAATCTTACTCTCTAATTGCCGGTCGTGAATTTGACAGCGGTAACTTTGTGTTTGGTGCTGAGTTTGTAACTCAGGAAGAAGCTTTCCAGCGCGATGTGCCTTGGGACTTCATGCAAGATTCATTCTATATTTTAGGTGACGCCGGTGGTTGTGAAAACCAAATAACAGCCCCATATGATGGAACACCTCAGGGTGGTTGTTTTCCAATTGGTTCATCACGAATCCCAGAAAGCCGTTTGCCTTTCTTCTCAGCTCGTAGTTTTCTACTTGACGCAGAAGGCGCCCCTATAGTAGACGCAGATGGCAACTTTATACCTGCCCCCGACGATTATCCTGGGCTAGGCCTGTTTTTGATCGGCAACCCGGCAACTTCTCCAAACGAAGTTGGTCTGATGGTACCGCATGATGGTCGCACATATAACTATGCGCCGGTTAACTACCTTCAAACCCCCTATGAGCGGACCAATATCTTCGGTGAAGCGAAGTTTGATCTTACCGATAATGTACGCTTCAAAGCAGAATTCCGTGGTAACAACCGTACATCAGCGCAGCAACTAGCGCCGCTGCCATTTACCGGTGGTGATCCGATGTATAATGGTTTCTTTGAGAACCCGGTAACAGGAGTAACAACTGCTTTTACAGGTATTTCGCAAGACAACTACTATTTGCGCCAAGCGATTGATGCTTACAATGCCGCAAATGGTACTTCTCTTGCATATGAGCCAGTAGTTAACCCTCGTCGGCGTATGATTGAAACCAATCGTCGCTTTGAACAAGAGGTCACTCAGTATCAGTGGACAGCTGGTCTTGAAGGCGATCTTGACAATGATATAAGCTGGGATGTCTTCATAAACGAAGGACATCGTAGTATTACAACTCGTAACTTTGGCCAATTTGCCGGATCCCGTTTATTTAACGCTTTGGGCCCATCAGCCGATTTAGATGGAGATGGTGTACCGGAATGTTATGCTGATGTTAACACCCCGGGTACACTGATTGTTGGTTGTGTACCATTAAATTTATTTGGTGGTGGTTCAGTTGATGCGAGTGGTAATCCAGTAGTCACTACATTAACTCAGGAAATGTTAGATTATGTCTCTCTGGATACTGTTGACTCCATCGTTCAAAATCAGCGTACTGCTGGTGCTAACCTTACAGGCTCTGCATTTGAACTACCAGGCGGTGAGCTGGGCTGGTCTGTTGGTTGGAGCTACTGGAAGCGAGATTTCGCAGAAATTTTTGACTCTGCCAAAACCATTGGTGCGGTAACCGGTAGTGTTGGGTCAAGCACCGAAGGTTCACTGACCAATAATGCGCTTTACACTGAATTCTATGCGCCTGTATTCGATAACGGTTCACAAAGTGTCGCTATCAAAGGTGGTGTGCGTTACGATGACTGGGATGCATTCGGTAGTGATACTACCTATCAAATCGGTATTGAAGCCGGCGTGACTGATACCCTCAAGTTAAGATCTACTTACGGTACAGTATTCCGCGCTCCAACCATTACCGATCTCTTCGGTGGCGTAGTTGATGATTTCCCAACTTACAACGATCCTTGTGTACCTGATGACGACGACCCACAGCCACTACCACCAGGTTGTGGTCGGTTGGGTGTTCAGACTGATAGTCAGGTATTGGCTCGTGCTGGTGGTAACCCGTTCTTGGTGCCAGAAACAGGTGATACTTTCACTGCTGGTGTAGTTTGGACACCAGTGCTTGGCGACCATAGCTTTACCTTCATTTCCGATTACTGGCAAATCAATCTGGAAGATGGAATTGATAGAGTGGGTGTTCAATTTACTCTTGATGACTGTTATATCGAACAGAACCCGGAGTCTTGTGCACTGATTACGCGTAATGCTGATTATTCCATCAATAATATCAGTGATTCACAGTCGAATATTGCTACTGAAGAAGCTAGTGGTATTGATTTCGAGTTTGGTTGGGATTGGTCTACTGACTATGGTCAATTTGGAACATCTATACTGTGGACTCACTTGCTTTCTCGTGAAATCCGTCAGTTTGATGGAAACCCTATTGAAGAACTAGAAGGTACTTATGATGGAGATCGTGGTGCTGCCTATGCTACAGACAAAGCAAATGTCTCTATCCAATGGAGTAAGGGTGATTTCTCACTTGGCTATTTAGGTGAATTTATCAGCGGTATAGATGCTGCTGCACCTTTTGCTGCATATACCCAGAAAATTGATGCTGCGTTGTATCATGATATTGTAGGTAGCTACACATTCAGTGCTATGAACAGTAATATGATGATTTCAGCTGGTGTAACAAATATCACCGATGAAGCACCTCCATATATCAATGCTGGCTTTAATGCTCACACTGACCCTTCTACATACCGCTTATTTGGCATAGGTTACTATGCGCGTCTTAAGTGGTCTTACTAATAGTTTAGTTTTCGCTATTGTATGAAGAAGGGCCGCTAATATAGCGGCCCTTTTTTTATGTACAGGAAGTACGGTACTTCGGAATAGAGCACAAGGATGTGCGATCCGAAGCCTATCAGAAACCACAGAGTTATAAGGTAAACACATAGGTAGAACAAAACCCCATAAGATGAACGGTATTTCGCAATAGAGCACAGGGATGTGCGATGCGAACCTATCAGGCTAACGGGTATTTCCAAATAACGCCAAAGGATGTGCGGCGCGAAGCCTATAAGAATGCACGGTACTTCAAGCTAAACACGATGATAGAACAAAGCCTCATAGGATGAACGGTATTTCGCGATAGAGCACAGGGATGTGCGATGCGAACCTATCAGGCTAACGGGTATTTCCAAATAGCTCCAAAGGATGTGCGAGGCAAAGCCTATCCTCTAGGAAAGATTTAACGGCGCTTTAGGCTTTGGCTACAAACCAACCGGTAAGCGATAATCGTGGTTCAGTTGCATAAGGTGCTATATAAGTAACAGCATGAATATGACTAACTTCAAAAATAGACAAAACATTAAATTGCGGCATCCAGGCATCTCTAGGTGTGCCGTTCTTTTCGTAAAATTGGAGTAAGCCGCCCCAGTCAGGATGCCAATTCTTAGTGAGTCCGAGAACAAAAGCGATGCGTCTACCTTTGCCCGGTACTACATCAAGGTGACGGGTAAGAAAGTGTCCCGAAGTAAAGCGGGTGAATTGTGAATCGGCAGCGGTAATATCCTGTTTTCCAGTAATGCTTTTTATGATATTAATAACATTTTCGCTATCGATATAGTCAAAAACACTGTGTAAAAAATCCAGCTCTTTAACATCCGTAGTAGCGGAGGTCTTTTCAGCCCGACTGCGAAGATAACCATCATATAAAAAGCCAACCCCCTGACTTGCCGAAGCACTCACTCTGTCATAGATTGTTTGTTTTTCCCGCGCGCTCATTTTGTTTACTTCAACCGGGGACTTGCTCTGGTATTTATCATCAATAACATAATGGACACTGAAAGGAACAGAACTCTGGCAAGCAGTACGCACGCGTTCAGCAACTTCGGGTTTCAAAAAATTCTTTATGACTAAGCGTTTATCAAGCTTATATGCATTAGCAAGGCTGTCGATGTCTAAGTCTGGATTGATCATGTGTATACCCTGTTGAGATATTATTTTGTAATTAGCCTATGCTCTCGGCATTAATGCTTTGTTTTCTGCTCTAGCCAGAGGCGGTCATCTTCAGCTAGTGAATACAAATCCTCAGCATTTCGTATAAGGTTTTTAGCTACGGTATCCTGGGTTATTTGATTGGAGTTCTGCTCAGGGCTTTCACTTAAAAAACGGGAAGCGTTTAATTGCCACTTCATGGCAAAATGGCGGGCGATTTCTCGCGGTGTTTCTGCCACAGCAGACTCAAGATAATCTGTGGGTACTTCACCACAAATAAACCACTCAAAATCACCGGATTGATCTTTAGCCCGAATCTTACCTATGAGCACTTGAAATGGTAGCACCCAAGCAGCTTTACCTTCAACCACCAGACTGTCGATGTTACCGCGCGCCATAAGCTTATGCACAGCAGCATTGAGATTTTTTTTAACCCAGGCATCCAGCTCTTCACGGCCAGCTTGTTTCGTTTTCTCATTCATAGTCAAACCTAAGTAGTAAAAAATTATTGCTTAGTTGCAATCAGTTGCCAGGCCATGGGTGAATTTTGCCCGGGAATTTTAAGTTCTTCAGCCTGAGCAATGGTAAACCCCATGTCGGCTAAGCCGGTACAAGCCCCTTTGAAGCTGTCTGCATCAAATCCAGAATTAAGCATGCTTTGCATGCGTCCTGCATAGGCTTCCAACTCTGTGTCCAATGTCTTTAGCCAGTTAAGGATTTCATCAGGCTCATAATGTTGAATCCTCTGATGAATGTTAGCTACATCATTGTACAGGCGGTAAATAGTATCTGCGGCTACATGTTGACCGTGCTCTTGCATAATGTCCTCAAGTACAGCTAGGGCAGGCGACAGTTCCTTAGCGGCTTTATCATAGGCGCTACGGTCTGCTCCGCGAACTGCCTTAAAGCCTGCATCGAACATAGTACTTGCTGCAGCAATAAAGTTACTCGCTTGTACCCGCTGGATGGCATCTAGACTCTGCTGGCACTCCTCGTGAATGCTACCTTTTTCAATGTGTAATAAAAGTGCCAGTTGGCCATCTTTCTTCACAAGTCTAGCAGCTTCATAGATAGCCTCTTTGCCGGCATACTCGAGTCCGAACTGACTGGTAACGGCATCAAAACTGGCACTTTCTAATGGGATTTTGGCTGCATCTGCAACCAATCCAGTAACCGCGGGAAAGCGGCGCTTGATATTGCTTATTGCAGCTGGGGATATATCTATTGAAGTCAGTTCGATAACATCTTCGTATGTTGCCAGTGCGCGCTCCAGAACTGCTCCATTTCCACTGGCTATATCGAGTATTTTGGGCGCTTTATAAACTTGTTTCAATGCCAAAAAAACTGTATCCCAGAAATGTAGGATTGCCGGGTGGTTGGCGCCGCCATCAGTAAGTGCTGTGGCATCACCAGATCCTTCCCAATAGGTATCCCAACTGCTACTTTCTTCTATTTGAATTTCAGTCTGTTTGTTCATTTTTAGGGGAAGTCTTGGTGAAAAAGGTAGTATAACAATCACAATTCGATAATAATACTCTCAACTTTTTAAGTATATGCAATAAAGCTACATACGATGCCAATTAATATCTCACAAATGAGCGTTATAGCGCGTAAAGCTGTGACTTCCCAGGACTGGGAAACTGTTGCGGCTTGTGCAACTTCGATTTTGCAGCATAATGCCAACAGTGCAGAGGGCTATTTTTTGACTGGTTTGGTCGAAAAAGTAAATAAGAGACTCGTCATCGCCATCCAAGCATTTGAAAAAACACTTGATTTAGATGCTAATCGTTATGATGCTGCGGTTGAGCTAGCTAGCCAGTATTCCATTTCGAGGCGGAATAAAGAGGTGGCTGAGCTACTTGAGCGTTATACCGAAAAATTGAATAACAGCCCTATATATTTGGATTTTGCCGGTACCATTTACAGCGAAATAGGCTTGCCAGAGAAAGCCTGGCCTCTTTTTGTAAAAGCCAATCAACTACAACCAGGGGTGGACTTGTTTCAGGCAAACCTTGCTGCCTGTGGCCTTTATTTCGGAAAAGTTGAAGAATCCCGTGATATTTACCGGGCCTTACTAAAACGCTTTCCGAATCATCAGCGAAACCATTACCAGCTCGCGCGTACGGCTACGGCTGAAGACCGAGCACATATTGATCAAATGCAGGAAATTTTGAAGCAATCAGATGCCACGGCAGATAGAAATATATTTATGTACTATGCACTGGCTAAGGAACTGGAAGATCTTAAGCAATGGCAGGAGTCATTCCGTTATTACAAACAGGCGGGTGACGCTGTTTGTAGCGTGGCCAAATATGATGTTGCCAACGACATAGCGCTGATTGATAAAGTGATTGAGGTTTGTAATGCCGACTGGATCAGCGATAATACTGTAGAATCAGGCGCGAAAAACTCTAAAAAAACACCTATATTTATCGTCGGTTTGCCGCGTACCGGCACCACTTTGACCGAGCGCATTGTTTCCAGCCATTCGCAAGTGGAAAGTGTTGGTGAAACACTATTCCTGCAAATGGTTTTGCGTCGTGAAAGTGGCGTTCACGGCATCGAAAATATGAATCCAGAAATGATAGAATCATTGGCTCAGGTTGACCCGGGGCTCATTTCAACGGGATACCTTGAACAAATAGACTACCGCCTCGGCGAATCAGCTTTTTTTATCGACAAGCTACCGTTTAACTTCCTGTTCCTAGGTTTTATCGTCAAAGCTTGGCCTGATGCACGCATTATTCGCCTGGATAGAAATCCGCTTGATACCTGTTTTTCCATGTTTAAACAAGTTTTCACTTGGGCCTATAAATTTTCCTATTCACTGGAAGATCTAGGCAAGTATTATGTAGCTTATCAACGCTTGCATCAACACTGGAGTGAAGTGCTAGAGGATCGTCTGATCGAAGTGGAATATGAGTCGCTGGTTAGCGATACTGAAAACCAGACGCGTATTTTATTAGATAAATTGGGTCTTGAATTTGAACAAAATTGCCTGAATTTTGATAAAAATACTGCACCTAGCACGACGGCCAGTTCAGTCCAAGTTAGAGAAAAAACACACAGCCGTTCTATCCAGCGTTGGCAACGATTCCGCGACCAGTTACAACCCTTAAAGACACATCTCGAAAATGCCGGTATAAAAGTTGAATAAATCACTTACCCTAATGATTATGAAAGCGGCACTCAGCAGCGTTAAATAAAGCCTATGCAGAATGATCAGCTGAGACAACTGAGTCAGGCTGCGCGAGTAGCGGCACAAAGACGCGACTGGGTGAGTGTTGCCGCTTTCGCGAATAAAATTCAGAAATTGGATAAAAAAGAACCAGAAGCATATTTTCTCGCCGGTCTGGCAGAAAAGGGCAAGGGACAAGTCAAACGCGCAATCCAGGCCTTTATTAAAACCCTGAGCCTGAATTCGCAACGTTATGATGCAGCCATAGAGCTTGCTGACCTCTATTTGCTATCACAACGCCATAGTGATTCTTTTGGCTTACTTGAACGTTATCAACAGTCACTTACCAATAGCCCTCTGTACCTTGATATGGCTGCTAGGGTTTTCTCAGCGCTGGGTTTGCACAACCGCGCCTGGCCATTATTTCAACAAGCCAATCTATTACAGCCGGGCGTGGATATGTTTCGCGCCAATCTGGCAGCCTGTAGCGTTCTTTTAGGCAAAGTAAATGATGCCAAAGCGCTGTATCGGCAGTTATTGGAAAAATACCCGCAACATCAAAAAAATCATTATGAATTATCCAAACTTGAAACTACAAATGATTCAGCCCACCTAGAGCAGATGCAAACTGTTCTAAAGCAAACGCAATTACCGGCTGAAAAAAATATTTTTTTGTATTACGCCATTGGCAAAGAGTTGGAAGACCTTGAACGCTGGCAGGAGTCTTTTCACTATTACAAACTGGCAGGTGATGCAGTGGCGAAAGTGGCAGACTATGATGTCGCTGATGATATCGCTGTGATCGAAAAAATTATAAAAGTTTGCAACGCAGACTGGCTGGTCAATAACGCGGGTTTGCGAGCTTCCGATAAGTCAACTAAAACACCTATCTTCATTGTCGGTTTACCGCGCACTGGCACTACCTTGACGGAACGAATTATCTCCAGTCATTCCCAAGTTGAGAGTGCCGATGAAACATTTTTCATGCAACTTGCCATTCGTCATGCCGCAGGCGTTGGTGGTATTGGCGATGTGAACGAGCTGATAATTGAGAAAGCAGCAAGGAAAAATATTCGCCAAATCGCCCAAAAATATATGCAAGAAGTCACTTATCGACTAACTGACCGACCGCTGTTTATTGATAAGTATCCATATAACTTTCTATACCTTGGTTTTATCGCCAAAGCATTTCCTAAGGCGCGTATTGTTTATTTGCGGCGCAACCCTATGGATGCCTGTTTTGCGATGTATAAACAGTCATTTTTCAAGTTCGCCTATTCACTGGATAATCTTGGGCAGTATTTTGTAGCTCAGGACCGCTTACGGCGCCATTGGCAGTCTGTATTGGGCGATCGCCTAATTGAAGTTGAGTATGAATCCCTAGTCAGCGATCAGGAAAACCAAACACGCTTGCTGTTGGATAAGTTGGGGCTAGAATTTGAACCAGCGTGTTTGAGTTTTGAAAAAAACCCAACCGCCAGTGCTTCTGCCAGTACTCTGCAGGTGCGCGAAAAGATGCATAGTCGGTCAGTCAATAAATGGAAATATTTTGCTGCTGAGCTTCAGCCTTTGAAGGAATATCTCAGGGCAGCTGGTATTGGTATAAATTAAATATTGACAGCCCTTTTTCGTCATTACAGCGCAGGCCGGAATCCAGTATTTTAAAAGCTTACTGGATACCGGCCTGCCCCGCGGTTTGTAACAACCTGAATTTCGAGCTGAGGATATCTACGGCTTGGGCTTTGGTCTAGGGCATTCTCTTTTTACGATAAGTGTGGTACCGACAACGCTACCCGCTTCGCGTGCACAGTTAGTAATCATTGACATTAATGAACCGCGACAGCTCGCGAAGGCGTCTAGTGCATCAACTAGCGCAAAAAGGGCGTCTTCACATTCAGCGGTAATTGTTGTAGTGTCACGTGGTGGTTCGTCTGGTCGGGGTGGCTCATCACCAGGGCAACTTGCACCAAAGCATTCTCCATCAGAGGTTATTATCGCGCCTTGTTTTATTGGCTTGCTTATCAATCGGATATTGGCTTGATTAGGTGTGCTGTTTGACTTTCGCAGCGTGTTTAATACTTCACCTGCTTGCAGTAGATCACTCAAGAATGAATCACTTTCGATTAAATCAAGACTACTCCTAATATTCAATGTTTCCGTGGATTGCCTAAATGGTGTTTTTGTTTCTACAGTTAAGCTATCTCCATTGATGATATATCTGGTATAACCATCATAGACCCCTTGGCCTGTATCCAATGTAAAGGTTCTTTCAATTACACCGCTATTAAGATCAATTTGAAGGTCGCTTGAGAGGAGAATGCCGTTTTGTGTGCTGACTGTACTTTTAGATACTGTTGCAGATTGCGGGTGATATAAAATATCACCAATATAATCCTTTTCCAGATTGCTTTTAGCCAGACAGTTAGTGGTAGTAATGATTAGACCACCAACCAGCAGTAATAATATTTTGACTTTCTTCATGAGTGTATAACTTCCTTGTTTAATCCCTTCTCCAAGTTGTTTTGTGAAGGTGCATAAGCAGTATAGCCCCCCCCCCCGTAAATACAAATTGACTTGTCGCCGACATAAGGTTGTAATTACAGGCTAATTTCTTCAGTAGGTGCCAATATGCAGGTTTTAACTGCCCTAGATGCAACTTTTATCTATCTCGAAAGTGAACACAGCCCGATGGCTATTGGGGCGTTGTATGTGATTGACGCCAAAGACGCTCCTGAGGGGTTTTCATACGCTAGCTGGCATAAACTGGTTGCCAGTCGCCTTAGGGGGTCTAAGGTCTTTCGTGAGCGTCTGGTGGAGGTTCCCTGGGCAATGTCTTTCCCTTATTGGATTCGCGACCCGAATTTTAACTTGAAATCGCATTTGCCCAGAAAAACACTGGCAAAACCAGGCGGAATGACAGAGCTTATGCAATTGGCGGCTGAGAACTGGAGTGAGGTATTGGATCGTTCTCGGCCGCTGTGGGAAATGGTCTTTGTTGAAGGCCTTGACACGGTTGAAGGGATTTCCAAAGGCTCATTCGCGCTGATTACAAAAGTGCATCACGCGGCAGTAGATGGCAAAGCCGGGGGCGAAATGATGTCCAGCCTAATGGATCTCAGCCCGGAAATTCGCCAGTTGAAGGGTAAGGATAACTGGGAGCCGGAAGAAATCCCTTCTAGTTGGGAAGTTATTACTGAGGCCTGGTCGGGAGCCGCCCGTAAGGCAATGGCTTTACCTGGTTTTATTGGTAAGACAGTAGCTGGAGCTGCGCATGTGTATACCGACAAACGTCTGCGTCAGTTAAATGCTCCCCCAAGAATACTGAGCGCGCCAAAAACCATCTTTAATCAGCAACTTAGTTCCGCTAAAACCTTCTGGGGCAGAGATTTTGATTTCCGTCGGATCAAGGCGATCCGCAAGGCAGTCCCGGGGACCACCATAAACGATGTTGTTCTGGCCATATGTGCCGGAGGCTTACGCCATTATTTATTGGAAAAAAACCAACTGCCTGAGAAACAACTGGTGACTATGGCGCCCATCTCTGTGCGCAAAGATACGCCGGGAGACGATAGCGGAAATCAGGTGTCAGCGATGCTGGTTGGCTTGGAAACCAATGTCAGCAACCCGCTCAAACGCTTATTGAATATTCATGCCAATACCAGTCGCTCTAAAATTCACGCCAGTGCAATGCCTGCCAGTGAGTTGACAGATTTTTTGCCATCAGAAACGCTGGCGGCGGCGGCTCGTGTCTATACTCGTACCCGTCTTGGTGGCCGTCACCGACCCTTTTTCAATGTCACCATTACCAATGTTCCTGGACCACCGGTACCATTTTATTTGGCGGGTGCGAAAATCAACAGCGTATATGGGATGGCACCCATTCTAGATGGTCTCGGCTTGTTGCTGGTTGTGCTAAGCTATCAGGATCAAATATCCATTGGTATAAATTCCTGCGAACAAATTATCCCCGACCCGAAATTCTTGGCGGATTGCTTGGGCCAATCTTTGGATGAATTGGAAGCTGCTGCGCTGCAGCTGGATTCGCCGGCGGAGAATATGAACTCACAGGCCAACGAGCTTGAACCACGGGTTGATTCTAACCCTCTGGCGGCGGCCAGACTGGCACTCGATCAGGCGTTTGAAGCAATTAATAATTTGCAGTCCAAAGAACCGGAAAACAAAAATGAAAGCTGATTGCAGTGACAATATAGACTTAATAGATCACTCACACCGTCCTTCCAAGTTGCTCATGTTACTTGAGGGGAGGGCAATATATGATGCCGCTAGCATGCTGCCGATGCTGGGTTTGAAGCGTTTTTTGCCCCAGGGCGATAACCATCCTGTGCTGGTATTGCCCGGCTTTCTCGCGAGCTCTAAATCAACCCGCCCTCTGCGGAAATACTTGGCTGACCTGGGTTACCGTTCGCATCGGTGGAAGCTCGGTTACAACATGGGTTATAGCCATGGCTTGCACGATGGTATGCGCGACCGAATTCTTGAATTGGTAGATCGTTACGGCGAAAAAATTAGCCTAGTAGGTTGGAGTCTAGGCGGTGTGTATGCGCGTGAACTGGCGCGCGAAATGCCGGACATTGTCCGTCAGGTAATTACCATGGGCAGCCCGTTTCGTGGCCATCCCAGTTCCAGTAATGTCCATCATATTTTCAATATGATTAGTGATCTACCCTATGAAGAAATTCCCAATGAATTTCTTCAGCATATGGCGACAGCCCCACCAGTACCGACTACCGCCTTATACACGCGTGGTGATGGGATAGTTGCATGGCAGTCAACGGTAGAATTATCCGACAGATTTGATGTGGAAAACATCCATGTAGGCGGCGCACATCTGGGACTGGGCTTTAACCCTAGGGTGCTGGTGGCACTGGCCGATCGTTTGTCTCAGCCTGAAGGTGAATGGAAGCCATTTAAACCCTCCAGATATTTAAAACCAATGTTTAACAACTGGTATCCGGACTGGCTAGTTCACGGCAAGGAAAACCCGCTAAAAGCCTCAGCATCCAGTTGAGTTCTATTTAAACCGAGGAAAAAATAATGCATAAAGTTCTTATTTTCATCATATTTACTGGCCTTGGTTTTTCCTCCCATGCGGTTGCGGGTTATCAGCAAGAGATTAAAACATTAACCGATCGCACACAGGAACTTGCCGGAGATGAGACCGGCTTGAGTGATACTGAACGCTTCAACGAAATGGTGGCTATTGCTTATGACTACACCATGTTGAGTTTTCCGGAGTTCGCAACTTTTTTAGGTGATCCGCGCGGGCAAGATCGTTGGAGTGATAACTCTGAGGCTGCATTTGCGCAACGAAACTTGGATCAAAAAACATTCATGGTTGGGTTAAAAACCATTGCGCGTGAGAAACTATCGGATGATAACCAGCTGAATTATGACTTGCTGGTAGAAAGAATACAAAGTGACATTGATTCCCAGCAGTTTCCAGAACAGCTCTTGCCGATTAACCAAATGGGCGGTGTACATCAGGATATCGCTCAAGTACTGGCGGTTGTACAGCCAAAAAATATCCAAGATTACAACAATATGATCAGTCGCTTGGAAAAAACCCCAGCTGTCATCAATGACACCATTGCTTGGATGCGCAAAGGAATAGAAGCAGGAATCACCCCACCAGCAATTACCTTGCGCGATGTACCCCAACAAATTCGTAATCAATTGGTGGATAAACCTGAGCAAAGCCCGATGTTGGTTTCATTTAAAACATTTCCAGCAAGTGTTGATGCTTTACAACGCGAATCGCTAAAAATGCAGGCGGTAGCGGCCTATAGTGGTAGGGTAGCCCCGGCGCTGGAAAAGTTGCTAGAGTTTATGGAAAATGAATATCTTCCGGCTGCGCGTAAATCAATTGCCATGGGTGATCTACCCAATGGCAAAGCCTGGTATGCGCATAAGGTAAAACAAACAACTACAACGGATTTAAGCCCGGAAGAAATCCACGAAATTGGCTTGGCTGAAGTAAAACGAATCCGTGCTGAAATGGATATTGTCATTAAAGACAGTGGTTTTGAAGGCAGTTTTGAAGAATTCTTAAAATTCCTGCGTACCGACCCTCAGTTCTACCACACCAGCAAAGAAGATTTATTGCGTGAATATCGTGATATTGCCAAACGCGCCGATCCCGAGATGGTGAAATTATTCTATAAACTACCGCGCACACCTTACGGGATAATAGCTGTGCCATCGTATGCAGAAAAATCAAAAACCACCGCTTACTACCAACCAGGCTCTGTTAAAGCCGGGCGTGCCGGATTTTACTTTGCCAATACCTATGCATTGGAAACCCGTCCGCGCTGGGAGATGGAAGCACTGACATTGCATGAGGCCGTGCCGGGTCACCACTTCCAGCTGGCAATTGCGGATGAGCTTGAAGATGTTCCATGGTTCCGTAAAACAGGTGGGCATACCGCCTTTATTGAGGGCTGGGGTTTGTATTCAGAGAGTCTGGGTGAAGAAATTGGGTTTTACACTGATCCTTATTCAAAGTTTGGCCAGCTGACCTATGAAATGTGGCGCTCTATTCGCCTAGTGGTAGATACCGGCATGCACCAACTGGGCTGGTCACGCCAGCAGGCGATCGATTATTTTATGAAAAACGCCGGGAAGTCGGAACATGATGTAATTGTTGAAATTGACCGTTACATTGTCTGGCCGGGGCAGGCACTGGCATACAAAATCGGGGAATTGAAAATCAAAGAATTACGCGCCTATGCAACTGCAGAATTAGGTGATAAATTTGATGTTCGCGCTTTTCACGATGAAGTGTTGGGTAAGGGCTCGTTGCCACTGAGCGTACTTGAAGCCAATATTAAGAGCTGGGTTAGTAAGAGTAAAAATTCCGACTGATAGCGGCGCTAAATTTGGCTACGAAATATTATATCTCCCAGAGGCGCAAAGATCGCAAAGAGAACAGAATGAAAATGTTTAAATCCAATCACAAAGGTATTGTATCTCGCGCCATTTTGGGCGTTTGTTTACTCCTGCTGGCCGGGGTATCTCAGTCGGCCGCAACCAAGCTCAATGATTATCACTGGAGCGGGGTAGAGCGGGTTATTGCAATCGGCGACCTGCATGGAGATTATCAGCAATTCGTTAAGATCATGCAGTCGGCTGGCTTGATGAATACTAAGGGTAAATGGACGGGTGGTAAAACCCATTTGGTGCAAACTGGCGACATCACCGATCGGGGAGCAGACAGCCGCAAAATTATAGATCATTTAATTAAATTATCCAAACAGGCGAAGAAAAAAGGTGGTTATATCCATATGCTTATTGGCAACCACGAGGCGATGAATGTTGGTGGTGATTTACGCTATGTGCACGCTGGGGAATACGCGGCATTCGCAGACTCGAAATCACTACATCTACAAGAGCAGCAGTGGCAACGGCAGCTGGAATTGGTGCAGTCAATTGATGCGGAGGCCTTTGCCTCACTGGACCTGGTTGCTGCGCGGAGTAAGTGGGAGAAAAAAATACCGCTGGGCTGGGTAGAGCACCGTGCTGCATGGGCAACCGATGGTGAGTACGGAAAATGGGTGCTAAACAACCCGGCGGCCATTCGCATTAATGAGACTATTTACCTACACGGTGGTATCAGTTCGAAATTTTGCAGGTACAGCTTGCGTTCGCTCTCTAAGCTAATGCACGAAGGTTTGAGTAACTATGATGCTGAGATTCCCTCAATCGTGAATGACCCTGTTGGACCGATTTGGTATCGGGGGCTTGCCCAAGAAGCTGAGGGTGGTGTCTATAGCCAGACCCTGGATAATGTACTCAAGCGCTATAAAGTCAAAAGGATTGTTGTCGGCCATACCCCTACAGGAGGAATAGTTTGGCCGCGCTTTGATCAACGGGTTATCGTCAACGATACCGGTATTGCGACTTATTATGGTAGGAATACGGGCATCCTTGAACTACAAGGCGGTGTGGCGACTGCAATCTATGCAAATCAAAGAATTCAGATACCTGAATCATCCTCCGAGCGGATAGATTATCTACGCGCGGTTATCAAAGTTAAGCCTGATAATGCGAAACTTAAAAAGCGCTTGGAAAAATTATTGGCCCCGGAGCTTGTAGAAAAAACCAGCACGGAAGAAGCCAGCGCAGAGGAGACAGAAGAAGTGGCGGTTATCGGCACTTGTCAATAACTTCACGCTGGAAACGCTTGGGATCATCAAGAATTGAATAAAAGTCTTTAATATAATCTCGTGCTTGATTTTTGATTTTTAAATACGGGTCATCTGATCCACAGTCTGGCAACATTTGTAACATAAATACCTTACGGCCTTGCTGTGGCCCTACTGCAATGCGATAGGTAATTGCGCTTCCTAACAGTTGATTCAAAGGCTCTTCATCTGAGGAATCCACGGCTTCCGGGGTGAGGTAAATATTGCCGGTATCGCGTTCTAGTAAACCCTTCAATGTTTATAGACTCTTATAGGAAATTGAATTAAATAGCCCCGTTTATTCAACTCTTTCGAATAATAAGTTATTATCAACATAATTCTGAAGGAATAATCGCATGTATAAAAACTACTCATTTGTCTTAATAAGCATTGCTATGATGGTGCTTTCATTCAAAGTTGTTAGTCAAGATTTAATTGTATCTGCCCCCATTACTCTTGTTCCTATAGAGCGCATGGAAAAAGCCATCCAAGTTTCATCATTCGACGTTGATAGTAAGATAATTGG
>JAKITK010000098.1 GCA_021648125.1 Lysobacterales bacterium | reverse complement strand
TGTCCGTTACCATGAATATAGTTGCCTTCAATAAGGATATTCCGAGTCAAAGAGGCTTCGTTGTACACTTGTGACATAGTGAAAATCCCATTGCCGCAGTTTTCTATCTCATTGTTGCGAATGACAATATTATCGCCAGCTTGTACGCGAATACATGCTGCTCCGTCCTCGTATGCGTTGGTACTTCCATCGACCCTCGTATAGTTAAAGGTATTTTTGGCATTTCTGATATGCAGCCCATCAATAGTAATATTATTGTTTTTTAATACAAAATCATTGTTGTAGATAATAATCATTGCCAAACCCTGTATTGGGGCCCAACCACCATAAGCCGCCGCATCATCACTGTCACTGGAAGCTCCATCACCATCCAACACAGGGCGTTGTCCACTAGGCCCTGGTACTCCGCATATTCTAATGGGGTTAGCTTGTGATCCGCTTGTTCTAATAATGATTTTTTCTTTGTATGGCGTGGGCTTATAGTAAATACGGACCGTGTCTCCAGCTTCCAGGCTACCCCAGGGGACATCAGAAATATTGATATTTGCCTGCCCGGGACCCACCAGGTAATCTGTGCCGGCGCCGGCAACACATGGAACAATGAAGTTATTTTGAGCAGACGCAATGGGAGCCACAGCAAATATCAAGCCGGCGCTGATTGTAATAATAGTTAAGAAGGACATTTTCATAGTGCTAATTATCCAAGAACAGTATCTCTATGGGTTTTCTACAACCTCGTTAGGCTTTGTAAAATACAAGCAGACTACAGTTAGTAGTCTGCTTTATGGTTTGTCGAACACTACAACGTTATAATAATTTTTCCATTCGCGCCATCGTTATCCAAAAGACGGTGAGCTTCCTGGGTGTCTTCAAGGCTAAATGTTTTCGTTATCGTGCTGGGAATAGCACCACTTACCACCTGATTGGCAATGTAATTAAGTGGGTTCCCTCTAAGTGGAAGATCCTCTGTCCCCAATAAACCACTGCTAAACCAACTTAGTTTCACGGAAGAGCCTGGCAAGTCACCCATTATATTAAATGATTCTAACACTGGTGACCCACCCAATAATCCAACCACAACGACATGACCCCATGGTCGAATAGACTTTAAGGTATCTTTAATCGTTGCCGCACCCACTATTTCGATTGCACTATTAACACCTTCAGGGGCAATAGATTTGATTTTTTCGTGTATATGACCATCGTCAATGATAACGTGATCTGAGCCTATAAGTTTGAGCCTATCAATGCTATTTGGGTTGCGCGTCGTTGCGATCACAGTTAGTCCGCGTAATTTTGCGTAGATCACCGCTGTTAGTCCGATGCTGGAGGTCGCACCCCGGACTAATAATGTTTCTCCTGCAGTGATTTTGAGGTCTTTGTCGAGAGCCCCCCAAACTGTCAAATAGGCTTCGGGTAGTGCAGCGAGTTCTTTATAACTCAGGTCGCTGTCAATGGCAATGACATTGCTTGCCTTAACAGTAATGTACTCAGCGTATCCGCCGTGGCGACTGAACATCATTCCACCCATTGCTGTTGCGACTTTCTGACCTATGTTAAATGTTCCACTAGGGTCTTCTATGATTTCACCCACAGCTTCAATCCCAAGTGCCTGATCAGGCACGAAAGTAGCGAAATTTCCGCTACGGTAATAACTTTCTGCTTTATTAAGGCCAAAGGCTTTTACCTGAATTTTTACTTCACCTTCTTGCGTTACTGGCTGGTCAATATCGACCAATTGCAACACCTCGGGGCCCCCGATTTTTTTAGCGATGACGGCCTTCATTGCCTTTCTCCTGTATTAGTTAAGATTATTTGCGTGGTTGATTGGTTGAAAATAGGTATTGGTTAATCTTCCAATCACTGTTTTCCTTTTTGAAAATAAACAGCTCATTATTGCCTTCGTTGACCACGACCTGGTTGGCCAGAATTTCCTTTTTCCCGGCAGTGCTGGTGCGCGCCCAAGCGGTATCGCCCGACACTTGAACTTCATGGATGGTAAATTTGATGTCGAGTTTGATGGCCTTAAACACATTTTCGTAGGTTTGTTTAACGGCTTCTCGCCCAAGCTGTGCTGGTGCATGCTGAGGCATAAATGTTGGGTTTTTGCCATATAATTCCATAACGCCATTGACGCTACTCGCATTGAGTGCCGTTTCATATTTTGAAATAAGTGTTTGAATCTTTTCGTTATTGGTATCTGCTTGTAGCAATCCGCTGGCTAGTATTCCTAAAGCTATAATGCCCAGTATTGATTTCATTGTCGTTGTCTCCTTCGTTGATTAATGCTCGGAAACAAGTCTAATTCATGGTATCAGTGATGATTAGCCCGTTATTTATTGAATTACTTTCTCATATATGGAAGAATAAGCGCAATCGTTTGTGTTTTTCACCCCCTCAGGATCAATAATTCTATGGATTTAAACTCGGCACGAATTTTCATCAATGTGGTTGCCAAAGGGAGTTTTTCCTCTGCTGCCAAATCGATGGGAATACCGGTTGCAACGGTGAGTCGCCGGGTTGCAAAACTAGAATCATCATTGAATGTTCGCTTACTTGAGCGTTCCACTCGAAAGCTTAGATTGACTGAGGCCGGAACCACACTCTATGATTTCGTGTCTCGTGGTGTGGAAGAAATGGACGCCGGTCTATTAGCACTTTCGGAACAAGAGCAAAATCTGAAAGGGCGTATGCGTTTGTCCTTGCCCCCAAATTTCGAACCTATTTTCAATCTTCTTGATAATTTCCAGACCTTGTATGTCAACATAGAAATTGATCTCTTTGTAAGTGAAAGGCGATTAGATTTTATTGAAGATGGGGTCGATGTTGCGCTACGAATTGGAGATGTAGCAAGCCAATCAGCAGTGGCGAGATTACTTATGTCATATCGTCATCGTCTTGTAGCATCACCAAAGTTCTTAGTAGGAAAAACAATTAACTCACCGCAAGATATTGTCTCGAAAAAATGTGCGGCATGGTGTCAGAAAGATCAGGAAATAATATGGACTTTGGGTAAGCAGCAATTAACAATAGAACCATTTATTCGTGCGAATGATTACTTGCATATGCGTTATCTGGCGCTTAATCACAAATGTATTACTGAGCTACCGCCATTTTTTTGCCGAAATTACATCGAAAGCGGAGAATTTGTTGAAGTATTGCCTGATTACCCTCTGCCTGAGCAGCACATTAATCTTGTATATCCGAGCCGAAAAAGCGTGTCTCGAATTACACGGGTGTTCATTGACTACTGTGTTGAAAACTTTAAAGCCTGAAGATTCAGATTGAAAAGCCAGCAAGGTGCTGCACCGGATTATTCTAAGGAATGTTATTGAATTTTCATTCCTAAGTAGTAGGTTTCTTACTACTCGAAAAAACTGCGCCCCTTTCTGACAGTCGATAAGTTTGGTCGTTAGCAGCATGTAATCTAGTATTAAGTTACAGTGTTTGCTTTGGAGAAAAAATGCTTTACTAATTGATCATGAACGACCGCATAAGGCTAATGGTGGATATCCTCCATTGATGGCGGCTTAAACTCTACTTTTGGCGACAGCTAAAAAAGGGAGGGTTACCTCTCATATATAATTTTTTTGACGGTTTGGTGGTAGTAGAGCTTATAGCTTACGCAATTAAGGAAATTAGTGCGCGGCCCTGCGCCTTGAGCATTCAGCTGTAATGGTATTAGCATTAGCAGCATCAAAATGTTGATTTTATATTGCATATTGAACCGTAGTATATTGCTAATTAGTGAGATTGTGAGGTTTATCTTCTATGCTAATATGTACAAAGGCAACAAACTTACTGGAAACTGAAACAATGACAAGCAAACACAATATTATTTTCATCACCACACTCATTCTTAGCGGTGTTGTTGCAGCCCAAGATGCGCCCGGTCCTTCAACCAAGGTGATTGCGTATTCACCATACCCAGGCCAAGACTATCCTAATCAAGTGTTTTTTGGTGACACACATCTGCATACCAGCTACTCCACCGATGCCGGTATGGTAGGTGCCACCCTGACACCTGAGGACGCATACCGTTTTGCGAAAGGCCAAATGGTAACTTCAAGCACTGGCTTACCAGCCCGTCTGAACCGACCGCTCGATTTTCTTGTGGTTGCTGACCATGCTGAAAACCTTGGGCTTGCCACAGCGATAGCAACATCGAATCCGAAGCTGTTAAAGAACAAATGGGGAAAAGAGCAGCATGACCTGGTGAAAACTGGAACGATTGAGGGGGCGATAAAGGCCTATGAGAACTGGATGGCAACAACGGCCAAACGCGAGGATCCACTAAAAGACATGCCTGAGCTCTCTGCAGAAATGTGGCAGAAGACGATTGACGCAGCCGAAACCCACAACATACCGGGGTACTTTACCGCTTTCATCGGTTACGAGTGGACTTCTATGCCAGCAGGAAACAACTTACACCGTAATATAATTTTCCGCGATGGTGGAGACAAGACCCGTCAGGTCGTGCCATTCTCCCAATACGACAGCTTCGATCCTGAAGATCTCTGGAAGTGGATGGAGAGTTATGAGAAAAAGACAGGCGGAAAACTGCTCGCTATTCCCCATAATGGCAACCTCTCTAATGGCCTGATGTTTGATGATGTGACCTATACGGGTAAACCGCTAGACCGTAATTATGCACAGCGCCGCATGCGATGGGAACCGCTTTACGAGATCACACAGATGAAAGGGGATGGTGAGAGCCACCCGTTGCTATCACCAAATGATGAATTCGCCGATTTCGAAACCTGGGATAAAGCCAGCTTTGGCGCGGAAGCCAAGACCAAAGACATGCTCCCCAAGGAGTACGCACGCGAAGCTTTCAAACGGGGGCTTGATTATGAGGAAAAACTTGGGGCCAATCCTTTTAAATTTGGCGTAATTGGTTCCACCGATTCCCACACTGGCCTTTCTACCGCTGAGGAGGATAACTACTTCGGAAAGGTGACGCCGCTTGAACCTACTACTGACCCGATTCGTTTCGAGGAGGTAATCGCGGGACGGCCCGCACCTAAAGGGCATCAGAATTATGCTAGAGAAGTTAGTGCCTCAGGATTAGCTGCTGTATGGGCGCGTGAAAATACTCGCGAGGCACTCTGGGATGCGATGGCGCGTAAGGAAGTCTTTGCAACCACTGGCACTCGAATACGCGTACGAGTTTTTGCTGGATTTAACTATAAAGAAACTGACTTGGATCGTTCAGACTTTTCCGAGTATGGCTATTCAAACGGTGTTCCGATGGGAGGAAATCTGAATGCATCCAAGAAGCCACCTACCTTCCTTGTCCGTGCGTTACGCGACCCTGATGGTGCAAACCTCGACCGACTGCAAATGATAAAGGGTTGGCTCGATGCCGATGGTAAGACCCACGAGAAAACCTACGATCTTGCTGTCTCCGGGGGTCGCAAAATTGGCACGGACGGGCGCGCCCGGGAAGCGGTCGGTAGCACCGTCAATGTTGAAGAAGCCACTTATACTAATTCAATCGGCGCTGTAGCAATACAGGCTTTCTGGGTTGACCCAGATTTCGACCCCGCTCAATCCGCCTTCTATTATGTGCGTGTACTTGAAATACCAACACCAAGATGGACGACAATTGATGCCAAAGTGCTTGGTGTAGAACGGCCACTTGATGTGCCTGCAACAATACAAGAAAGAGCATATACATCCCCAATCTGGTATGCGTCTAACTAGGAAGCTAACACTACGCTGCAGCGGGCAGAAAGTATAAGCACGGGAAGGAGAAACAGGAGCTCAACGACTATATTGTTTCACTGCTGTCCCGTTAACTCTAAGTTCGTCATCCCGGCGAAGGCCGGGATCCAGTAAGCTGTTGAAAACACTGGATTCCGGCCTTCGCCCTGAAGACGGCAGTGTTAAGGCGCGCAGGGATGGTGAGGTCGGCGGTTGGATTGACGGCAAAGACCTGAGTATTGGGTCACTTGCTGGAGTTTGGGCAATTGAAAATACCCGGGCGGCAATCTGGGATGCAATGAAACGCAAAGAGAGTTTTGCAACCAGTGGACCGCGCATCAAGGTGCGTTTTTTCGGTG